>NZ_JBJZOJ010000057.1:0-49628 GCF_047200655.1 Streptomyces sp. MS06 | reverse complement strand
CGCGACGGACCCCGGCCGCGGGGGCGCCGGCTCACGACGTGACCGTCGGCTGCCGCGCCCCCTCGGGCTCCTGCTCGCGGGCCGGCTCCGCACCGGCCGTACCGCCGTCGGCCCGCGCCCGCAGCAGATGGGCGACCGTGCCCCAGACCCCGCGCCGGAACAGCAGGACGACGGCGATGAAGACCCCGCCGGTCACCAGCGCGGTCTCCGCCACGCCCGAGGTCGACAGCCAGTCCTCCAGCCGGACCACGGCGGCGGCGCCGATCAGGCTGCCCCACAGGGTGCCGATGCCGCCCAGCACCGTCATGATCACGACCTTGCCGGAGGTCGTCCAGTAGACCTCCTGGAGCGAGGCGAAGCCGTGGTTGACCGCGTACAGGCCGCCGGCCAGCCCCGACAGGAACGCCGACACCACGAACACCGCCAACTTGTACCGGTCCGCCGGATAGCCCAGCGCCCGCGCCCGGGCGGGGTTGTCCCGCACCGCCGCGACGACCCGGCCGAACGGCGAGTGCACCATCCGCCACGCCCCGGCGAGGGCCAGCAGCACCACCGGCAGAGCGGCGTAGTAGTAGACGAACGCGTCCGACAGGTCCGCGCCCGGCAGGGTGCGCGGGATGCCCTGGAGACCGTTCTCCCCGCCCGTGACGTCGCTCCACTGGTTGGCGACGAAGTACACCATCTGCGCGAACGCCAGCGTCACCATCGCGAAGTAGATGCCGCTGCGCCGCACCGCGAGGAACCCCAGCGGCAGCGCGAGCAGCCCGGCGGCCAGCGCACCGCCCAGCACGGCCGCGTAGAACGGCATTCCGCTGTGGATGGCGATCAGGCCGGTCACGTAGGCGGAACTGCCCCAGAACGCGGCGTGCCCGAAGGACAGCAGCCCGGCGTGCCCGAGCAGCAGGTCGAAGGCGACGGCGAACAGGCCCCAGCACAGGATGTCGGCGGCGACCGGCGGATACAGCACCCAGGGCAGCCCGAACGCCGCCGCGAGACCGGCCGCCAGCAGCCCCCAGCGCAGCCAGGCGGGGCGCTGCCCGAGCGCACCGAGGAACGAGACGATCACGCGTGCTCCTCCTTGCCGAACAGCCCCGCCGGACGCACCAGCAGGACGACGGCCATCAGCAGAAAGACCGAGGTCTGGGAAAGGACGGGGACGTACAGCGAGGTCAGTGACTGCAGCATGCCGATCACGAAGCCGGCCAGCACCGAACCGAACACCGAGCCGAGGCCGCCGATGACGACCACCGCGAACACGGTGATGATGAGATCGGAACCCATCGAGGAGTTCACCGCCCGCATCGGCGCGGCCAGCACGCCCGCCAGCCCCGCGAGGGCGACGCCGAACCCGAACACCGGGGTCACCCAGCGGCCGGTGTCGATGCCGAACGCCCGCGTCAGCTCGGGCCGTTCGGTGGCGGCCCGCACGATCACCCCCACCCGGGTACGGGTCAGCAGCAGCCACACCCCCAGGCAGACGGCCGCCGACAGGGCGAGCGCGAAGACCTGGTAGCGGGGGAAGTCGAACAGGCCCAGGTCGACGGACCCGGGGAAGGGGCCGCGCCCGTACGGCTGCGAGTGCGAGCCGTACTCCATGCGCAGCAGGTCCTGGCAGACCAGGGCGATGCCGAAGGTGAGCAGGAAGTTGTACAGCGGGTCCAGCGCCATCAGGCGGTGGATGAGCAGCCGCTCCACCACGGTGCCCAGCACCGCGAGCGCGAGCGGCACCAGCAGCAGCGCCCACCAGAAGCCGAGGCCGAGGCGGTCGGAGAGGATCACCGCACCGAAGGCGCCGAGCGTGTAGATCGCGCCATGGGCGAAGTTCACCACGCGCAGCATGCCGAAGATGACCGCGAGGCCGAGTGCGAGCAGGGCGTAGAAACTGCCGCTGACCAGGCCGTTGAAGCACTGTTGAAGGAAGGACGTCATGGACGGGTCCCGTCTCGTCGACGGTGGTCCGGCCCGGTGCCCCGCAGCCGGGCCGGACCACCGGGTCGGGGTGGGTCAGCTCAGGTGGCAGGCGGACGAGGGCTTGTCGAAGGCCTGGTCGGCGGGGATCGTCTGCACCAACTCGGTGTAGTCGCCGCTCTCCGTGGCCTTGCTCGGGTCCTTCACCCGGGCCAGGTAGGCGTCGTGCACGACGCGGTGGTCGGACTTCCGGATGGTCGCGTTGTGCGCGAAGAAGTCGCTGAACTGCTGCCCGTCCAACTGCTTCGACACCTCCTCGGCCTTGTCCGTGCCGGCCTTCTGCACCGCCTCCAGGTAGTGGGTGGCCGCCGAGTAGTCCGCCGCCTGCACGAACGTCGGCCGCTGCCCGGTGCGCTCCTTGAAGCGGTCCGCCCAGGCGCGGGCCTGGTCGTCCAGGGACCAGAACCAGGCGGTGGTGAACATCGTCCCGGTCAGCTTGTCCGCGCCGATCGCCTTGATGTCGGTGTCGAACAGCAGGCCGATGGCGAGTTTGATGCCCGCGTCCTTCAACTTGAACTGCTGGTACTGCTTGACGACGTTGGCCAGGTCGCCGCCCGCCTGCAGGGCGCCCAGCACGTCCGGGGTCGGCTTCGCGGCCTTCGCCTTCAGCAGGAAGGTGGAGAAGTTGTCACTCGGGAACGGCGTGGGGTCCTTGCCGACGACCGTGCCGCCGGCGGCCTTGATCGCGCTGCTGAACTTCGCTTGCATGTCCTGCCCGAAGGCGTAGTCCGGGTAGAGCGTGTACCAGCGCTTGCCGCCCTGCTCGGTGACCGCCGTCCCGGTGCCGTGCGCGAGCATGTAGGCGTCGTACGCCCACTCGTAGGTGTAGGGGTTGCAGGTCTTGCCGGCCAGCTCCGTGGTGGCGGCGCCGGTGTTGAAGTACAGCTTGTGCTGCTGGCCGGCGACCGTCTGCACGGCCAGCGCCGCCGACGAGGTCGGCACGTCGAAGAGGGCGTCGACCTTCTTGCGCTCGTACATCTCCCGCGCCTGGGTGTTGGCCACCTCCGGCTTGTTCTGGTGGTCGGCCTGGACCACCTCGATGTCCTGGGAGACCGCCTTGTCGCCGTACTTCTTCCTGAAGTCGTCGACGGCCATCTTCACCGCGTCCACGGAGTGCGGGCCCGCGAGGTCCGCGTACACGCCCGACAGGTCGGTCAGCACCCCCAGGACGATCTTGTCGTTGCTTATCTTGCCGCCGTCCGCGCCGGGGCCGCCGCCCGAGCAGCCGGCGAGCAGCGTGCCGGCCGCGACCGCCGCCAGGACCGTGGTGACTCTGCGCTTCATGTGCTTGTTCCTCCTGATCGGGAACGGAAGGGTGGGGTTCGTGGCGGGGTGGTCACATGCCGAGGTGGGCCAGCAGCTCGTGCTCGCGCTCCTTGACCGCGGTGTTGGCGACCTCCAGGGCGATACGGCCCTGCGCCAGCAGGTAGTGCCGGTCGGCGACCGACTCGGCGAACCGCAGGTTCTGCTCGATGAGCAGCACGGACACGCCGTGCTCCTTGGCCTCGCGGATGATCTCGCCGATCTGCTGCACGATCACCGGGGCGAGCCCCTCGGTGGGCTCGTCGCACAGCAGCACCCGGGCGCCCGCGCGCAGCACCCGGGCCAGCGCGAGCATCTGCTGCTCGCCGCCGGAGAGCTTCCCGCCGGGGAAGCGGCGCCGCGCGGCCAGCACCGGGAAGGTGTCGTAGACCCGCTCCAGAGGCCAGGGCGAGGCGCCCCTGACCGGCGGGAGGGTGAGGTTCTCCTCGACCGACAGCCCGGCGTAGATACCGCGGTCGTCGGGCACCAGCCCCAGGCCCCGGCGGGCCCGGTGGTGCGGCGGCAGGCCCCCGACCTCCGCCCCGTCCAGCGTCACCCGGCCGGTCATCTGCGGGTGCAGTCCCATGACGCAGCGCAGCAGGGTGGTCTTCCCGGCGCCGTTGCGTCCGACCAGCGTCACCACCTCGCCGGGGCCCACCCGCAGCGACACCCCGTGCAGGACCTCCGCCTCGCCGTACCCCGCGCTGACCTCGGTGACCTCAAGCAACGTCCGCTCCCAGATACGCCTCCACGACCCGCGGGTCGCTCCTGACCTCGTCGTAGGGCCCCTCGGCCAGTACCGCGCCGCGCTGCAGCACGGTCACGGTGTCCGCCAGCGAGCCGACGACGCTCATGTTGTGCTCGACCATCACGACGGTGCGCCCCTCCCGGACCCGGTCGATCAGCGCCACGGTCCGGTCCACGTCCTCCAGCCCCATGCCCGCCGTCGGCTCGTCCAGGAGCAGCAGTTGCGGGTCGAGCGCCAGCGCCAGGGCCAGTTCCAGCGAGCGCTTCTGCCCGTACGGGAGGCTGCCCGCGGCACGTTCGGCGACCGCCGCCAGCCCCACCTCGTCGAGCAGTTCGAGCGCGCGCGGGGTGAAGCGGCGCATACGCGTGTCGGACCGCCACCACCGCCGCCCCAGTCCGGTCCCCGCCTGCAGCGCCAACTCCACGTGCTCGCGGGCGCTCATCTGCTCGAACAGCGCGGTGACCTGGAAGGAACGGGCCACGCCCAGGCGGGCGATGCGTTCGGGAGGCGCGGAGGTGACGTCGTGCCCGTCGAAGACGATCCGGCCCGCGCTGGGGGTGAGGAACCCGGTCAGCAGGTTGAACAGTGTGGTCTTGCCCGCTCCGTTGGGCCCGACCAGGGCGTGCACGGTACCCCGCGCCACCCGCAGGTCGACGGACCCGACGGCCCGGAACCCCTGGAACTCTTTCGACAGCCCCTGCGTGTGCAGGACGGCGTGCGCTTCGGTCATCGTGCCCTCGGTAACCCGGAGGAAATCCGCGGCCGGTCGCCGCGTGCTGGAGAAGCTAGGCGCCCCCTATCGGCACGGCCATGTGGGTGACGCACACAGCTGGCCGGTCCCACCTGGCGGCCAGGCACGTAGGGAGCGGCGAACTCCGGCCACGGCGCACGGGCACCGGCACGGCCGGTGCGCCCCGTCCACCCGTTCCCGGGGCCCGGCGCGGACGCGCCGGTCACTGTCCGTCACTGCCGGACGTCGTCGGGCGTCACCGGACACGGTCGGGACTCGGGGGCCGTGGGCGGCGCGGGGGGAACAGGGCTCGCGGAGTGCCCCTCCGCGAGCCGAGGCCGAAAGGTCAGCGGGCCTGCTCGCCCTGCGCGACCTCGATCTCGTGATGGCAGACGTCCAGCCCCGCGGCCGCGGCGCCCGCGGACAGCGACACGCAGGCCGTCAGCAGCAGGGCGACGCTGAGGCCCACGCGCGAGGTGCGGCCGGACGACGCCAGCAGGGCGGCCACCCGCTGCGGGACCGGGCCGCTTGTGGCGGCGGGCGCCAGCGGAGGCCGCGGCGGCTGCGTGTCGTGGGCGGCGAGAGCGGCACGGGCGATGGCCCGGGCCAGGAGCCGGCGATCACCGATGTCGGTCGCCGCGGCCTCGTCGGCGGCGCGTTCCACGGCGAACCGCACGCAGCTCCGCAGCGGGCGGAGGCCGGGGTGGCAGTGGGCCGCCAGTTCGGCGGCGACCAGGAAGTGGTGGTGCCCCCCGCGCAGGTGGGCGCGCTCATGGGCGAACAGGGCACGGTGCTCGTCCGGACCGAGGCTGCGCAGCATGCCGGTGGTCACCACGATGCGGTGCGGGCGCCCCGGCAGCGCATAGGCGTCCGGGTAGGGCGAGTCGATCACGCACAGGTCCCCGGTCGCCGGCCGCCGGTCGGCCTGCGCACGGGCGGTGCGCAGGCTGCGGACCTGGCGCAGCGCGGAGCGGGCCAGCGCCCAGGCGCTGATGGTGAGCGCGCCCATGGCCAGCGCACCCACCGGAAGGGCAGGCAGTCCCGCCGGTACGTGCAGCGGCCGGACGAAGTCGCCCAGCGCGGCGAAGAACGGCAGCTGCAGCAACCCGGTCAGCACCAGCGAGCCCAGCGCGGCCACGGACGCCCCGGCCAGCACCAGCGCCGATCCCGTCACCACCCACAGCGCGACGCCCGGCGCCAGCCGGCCGACCGCCCGTCGGGCCAGCGGCGGAACGAGGAAGGGCACCAGCAGCGGCACCAGCAGGACGAGGATCATCCCTCCTCGGAGTTCAGCAGCTCGCGCAGCACCTGCTCGTCGTCGGAGCTGAGCCGGCCCACGAACCGGGCGAGAACCGCCCCCCGGTCGGTGTCCCGGTCGAGTTCGCTGTGCATGCGCAGCGCGGTCAGTCCCGCGGAGTCCTGCACGGCGAAGTACCCGTAGCCCCGCCCCTGCCGCTCCCGGCCGACGACGCCCTTGGCGTGCAGGCGGGACAGGATGGTGGCGATCGTGGTGCGCGCCAGCCCGCCCCCCAGTTCGGCCTGGACCCGCTGCGGGGACAGGGGCGAATCCGCGGCCCACAGCGCGGCCATCACCGCTGCTTCCAGCTCTCCCGCCGCCCGGCGTTCGTCCCTTGTCTCGGTCATGGCACCGTTCCCGATCCCAGGCTGGGCCGCAGTCCGGTGGATCGTCTACAGGAGTGTCGTTGTCGGCCGGAACCCATGGTACGCAGAGCGCCGCGATCGGGAGGGCCGGGTCCGCCCACCGCTCCCGCACGGCGGCCCCGCTCCCGTACTGCGGCCTCCGCTTGTGTACGGCGCCCATCGCGCCCGTCCGCCGGCCCGCGCCTTCCGTCCGGCGGACCCGCGGCCCGCGCGCCGTCCGCCGGCGGGCGAGGGGTCGTAGTACCCCGGTACCACCCGCCCGGCCCTCTTCGGCCCCCGGTACCAGCGGATCGGGGCGTTCGCGGTCATAGCGTGGCGGGGAAGGCGTCGGGCGTGCCGGACGCCGCAGCGCGAGAGAGAGAACGCGAATGATCGACGCACAGCAGCTCACCAAACGATACGGGGAGAAGACGGCCGTAGACGGTCTGGACTTCGCCGTGAAGCCGGGCACGGTGACCGGCTTCCTCGGCCCCAACGGGGCCGGCAAGTCCACGACGATGCGCATGATCGTCGGGCTGGACGCGCCGACGAGCGGCTCCGTCACGGTGAACGGCCGGCGCTACGCCCGCCACCGGGCGCCGCTGCAGGAGGTCGGAGCACTCCTCGAGGCCAGGTCCGTGCACCCGGGCCGTTCGGCCTACGACCACCTCCGGGCGCTCGCACTGACCCACGGCATCCCGCGCCGCCGGGTCGACGAGGTCGTCGAACTCGCCGGTCTCGGCAGCGTCGCGGGGAAGCGGGCCGGCGCCTTCTCCCTCGGCATGGGGCAGCGGCTCGGTATCGCGGCCGCGCTGCTGGGTGATCCGCAGACGGTGATGCTCGACGAGCCCGTCAACGGCCTGGACCCCGAAGGGGTGCTCTGGATCCGCAATCTGCTGACGGCCCTGGCGGCCGAGGGACGGACCGTCTTCGTCTCCTCGCACCTGATGACCGAGGTGGCACTGGTGGCGGACCACCTGATCGTCGTGGGGCGGGGGCGGCTGCTCGCCGACACGACCGTGCGGGACCTGGTCCGCGAGGCGGGCGGCGACACCGTGCAGGTCGCGACGCAGGACCCCACGCGGCTGCGGGACGTGCTGACCGGACCCGGTGTGGCGGTCACCGGCCGCGTCGGCTCCGAGGAACTCCAGGTGAGCGGCATGTCCGCCCGCCGGATCGGACTGAAGGCGGCCGAGCACGGGATCCCCCTCTTCGAGCTGACCACGAAGGCGGTGTCGCTGGAGGAGGCGTTCATGGAACTGACCAGGGACGCCGTGGAGTACCACGGCTCCACGACCGGCACCGACACCACCGGGAGCGCGGCATGAGCACCCTCACGGCAACCCCCGGGACCCCCGAGACCCCCGGGACCCCTCCGACCGTTCAGGCCCGGCCCGCCTACCGTGTGACCGGACGGCGCGTGCTGGCCTCGGAGTGGGCCAAACTCTGGTCCCTGCGCTCCACCTGGATCACCCTCGGCCTCGGCCTGCTGTTCCTCGTCGCCTTCGGCGTCATCGCCGCGAGCCACTACAAGTCCACTCTCGGCTCCGGCCGCCCCATGGACCGCGACTTCGCCAGCGCGACGGCCGCGAGCCTGTCACTCTTCGGCACCAACTTCGCCCAACTGGCCCTCGGGGTCCTCGGCGTACTGGTCACGGCGGGCGAGTACTCCACCGGCGTGATCCGCTCGACCCTGGCGGCCGTGCCGCGCCGGCTGCCCGTGCTGTGGTCCAAGGCGGCGGCGTACGGACTGGTCGCACTGGTGGTCGCCACCGTCGGCGCGTTCGTCGCCTTCCTCGTCGGCAGCCGGATCGTGTCCGGCACGCCCGCCGCCATGGGCCTCGGCCACGCCGGCGTCGTACGCGCCCTGCTGGGCGCAGGCCTCTACCTGGGCCTGGTCGGTGTGATCGGCACCGCCCTGGGCGCGCTGCTGCGGTCCGTGGCCGCCGGCATCGCCGTCCTGGTAGCCGCCCTCATGCTGGTACCCGGCCTGGTCTCCCTGCTGCCCACCACGTGGCAGGGCGACATCGACCCGTACCTTCCCAGCCACGCCGGCGAGTCGATCTTCGCCCTGACCCACGACGCGAGCGCCCTGTCACCCACCACCGGGCTCCTGGTGTTCCTCGGCTGGACGGCGCTGGCACTGGCCGGGGCGGCGTACCGGCTGGTGCGCAGCGACGTCTGAGCACCGGAACCCGCATCATGGTCCGGTGGACCCTATGACCAGCGACGACCTCGGCGGGATGGGACCGCTGGTCGCCCGGCTCGGCCGGGCGGGCCAGCGGCTCCGGCACGCCGACCGGGCCCGTCCGTGGGTGCTGGACGCCGCGGTCGTCGTGCTGGTCCTGCTGCTGTTCTGCCTGCCGGACCTGCTGCACACGGTGGGCGGCGCGGACGGGGACGCCCCGCGCCGCTTCCGGTTGGCCTTCACCCGGCTGCCGCTGGCCGGCATGCTGGCCCTGCAGGCGGGACTGGTGGTGCCGCTGCTGTGGCGGCGGCGGGCGCCCGCGGTCGCCTTCGGCGCCGTCGCCGCCGTGTTCGTGCTCCAGTGGTCCCTCGGTGCCGCACTCCGTGCCGACGTGGCCCTCCTCGTCGCCCTGTACAGCCTGACCCTGCACGGGCGGCTGCGGCAGCTGCCGTGGGCCGGCGCGGTCACGGCGGGTGCCCTGGGGCTGGTCGCGGTGCGGGTCGCGGCGGCGGTGTCCGTCTGGGACGCGTTGTTCTTCCTGCTCAGCACGGCGACCGCGGCTCTCGCGCTCGGCCTGGTGATCCGCATCCGCCGGGCGCAACTGGCCGGTCTGCGGGACCGCGCGGCCCGGTTGGAGATCGAACGCGACCAGCGCGGCAGGCTCGCCGTCGCCGCGGAACGGACGCGGGTGGCGCGCGAGATGCACGACATCGTCGGCCACAACCTGTCCGTCATCATCACGCTCGCCGACGCCGGCGCCTACGCGACGGCCGCCGCCCCCGAGCGCGGAGCGGAGGCCCTGCACCTGATCGGCGGCACCGGCCGGCAGGCCCTGAGTGAACTGCGGCGGGTGCTCGGCGTACTGCGCGAGGCGGACGGCCCGCTGAGCGAACCCGAACTGAGTCCGCAACCCGGTCTCCCGGACGTCGCGGCGCTGTGCGAGCGGATGCGTGCGGCCGGCCTGGAGGTCGTCCACCGTACGGCCGGTGACGTGGACGCCCTCGACGGCGGCGTGCAGCTCACCGTCTACCGCATCGTGCAGGAGGCCCTGACGAACACCCTCAGACACGCCGGTGCGGGCGCTCGCGCGCACCTGTCGATCGTCGTGGAGGACACGCTGCTGACCGTCGCGGTCCAGGACTCCGGACCACCCGCTCCGGTCGGCCGCCCCGCCGCGGTGGGGCTCGGCCGCCCCGCCGCGGCGAACGAGGAGGGGCACGGTCTGGTGGGCATCCGGGAACGAGCGGCTCTCTACGGCGGGCACGTCAGTGCGGGCCCCGCGGGCGCCGGATGGGCGGTCCGCGCCGCCCTCGACCTCGCTCCCCGGGGCGGTGCCCGATGACGACCGTGCTCATCGTCGACGACCAGCCGCTGCAGCGGTACGGCTTTCGCATGCTCCTCGACTCCGTGCCCGAGACGGACGTGGTCGGAGAGGCCGCGCACGGAGCCGAGGCCGTGCGGATGGCGGCCGAGACACGCCCCGACGTGGTCCTGATGGACGTACGCATGCCGGGCATGGACGGCATCGAGGCGACCCGCCGCATCGTCGCCGCGGGCGACCGCTCCCGCGTCCTCGTCCTGACCACCTTCGACCTCGACGAGTACGTCCACGCGGCGCTGCGCGCCGGAGCGAGCGGCTTCCTGCTCAAGGACGCCCGCCCCGAGGAACTCCTCTCCGGCATCCGCGCCGTGGCCGGCGGCGACGCCGTGATCGCGCCCGCCCTGACCCGCCGCCTGCTGCACGAGTTCGCCCGGATCGTGCCGCCGCACACCGCGGACCGCGCGCAGGACCCGCGGCTCGCGTCCCTCACCGACCGCGAACGCGAGATCCTCGTCGCCATCGGCAGTGGCTGGTCCAACGGTGAGATCGCGAGCCGTCTCGTGCTGTCGGAGTCCACGGTGAAGACCCATGTGGGCCGCGTGCTGTCCAAGATCGGGGCCCGGGACCGCGTCCAGGCGGTGATCTTCGCCTACGACCACGGCCTGGCCCGGCCGCAGCCGGGTTGAGCCACCGGGCCGCACCGGCACGGCTCCGCACCCCGGCGGCCGGTCCGCCTCGGCCGACTCCGTCGCCCGCGTGACGATGGTCAGGGGCCTGACGGCGGTCGGCAGCCTGACGGCCGCGGAGCGGACAGCATGGGCGAGCACGGCTCGCGAACGCTCGTCCCCGACACCGGATCAGCGCTCGTGACCAGGTATTTCGGCGAGGCGTTCAGGTTGTCGTCAGGTTGGCCCCGCGGTGTTGAAACACATGGCCCGGAAGCCCCAAAACATTGGCAAAGGCATCTGTGGGAAGGAGAGTTCGCCGTGTCATCGTGCGGCCCATGACCACCGAGCACCTCCTCGAAGACCGGCCCGTCGTTCCGCTGCGCACCCTGGCGAACAAGGTGCCGGAAGTAACCGTCTACTTCTGGATCATCAAGGTGCTCACCACCGGGATGGGCGAGACGGCGTCGGACTACCTGGCGCGTCTGCTCGGCCCGGTGCCGGCGGTCGCGCTCGGCGGTCTCGCCCTGGTGGCCTCCCTGGCCGTGCAGTTCGCCGTCGGCCGGTACGTCGCGTGGGTGTACTGGACCGCGATCGTCATGGTCAGCGTGTTCGGCACGATGGCCGCCGACATCCTGCACGTCGGTCTCGGCGTGGCCTACACGGTGTCCACGCCGCTGTTCCTCACCGCGCTGGCCGCCGTGTTCGCCCTCTGGTACGCGGTCGAGCGGACCCTGTCCATCCACGGCGTCCGTACCCGCCGGCGCGAGGCCTTCTACTGGGCGGCCGTCCTCGCCACCTTCGCCCTCGGCACCGCGGCCGGCGACCTGACCGCCACCGTCGGCTTCGGCTACCTGGGTTCGGTCGTCCTCTTCGCCGCAGCCATCTGCGTGCCCGCACTCACCCACCGCTTCGCCGGCCTGAACGCAGTGGCCGCCTTCTGGACCGCCTACGTGATCACCCGCCCGCTGGGCGCGTCGCTGGCCGACTGGATGGCACTGGGCCACTCCCGGGGCGGGCTGGGCCTTGGACTCGGGCCCGTCACCCTCGCCTGGACGGTGGCCATCGTCGGCTTCGTCGGCTACCTCGCCGTCTCCCGCCGGGACACGCCGGACGGCGGGGCGATCAACGAGCCGGCGGTCTGAGTCCGGCGGTCTGAGTCCGGTGGTCTGATTCCGGTGGTCTGATTCCGGTGGTCTGATTCCGGCGGTCGGGGCCGGGCGGGCGTTCAGGATGTTTTCAGGCTGCAGCTGACACGGTCGAGGCGAATGGTGACTCTGAGTCGTCAATCGATCGCAATGGGTGTGCACTCTCCCGCCGGGGGAGGGCACTCCGCCGTAGGACCGGACGGGAGCAGCCGACAGTGGAACAGCCGAAGACCCTCGCCGACCACGACGCCGCGCCCGTGACGCCGACGACGGCTGCGACCGTGTCGGTGACCAGGAAGCTGCCCGAGGTCACCCTGGCCTTCTGGGTCATGAAGATCGCCGCGACGACGCTGGGCGAGACGGCCGGCGACCTGTTCTCGCAGACCCTGGGGCTCGGCTACTTCCTCACCACGATCGTGCTGTTCGTGCTCTTCCTCGTCACCCTGGTGGTCCAGCTCGGCTCCCGCCGCTACCACCCGGTCTTCTACTGGACCGTGATCCTCTCGACCAGCACGGCCGGCACCACGATGTCCGACTTCATGAACCGGGACGCGAGTGCGGAGTACCTCCCCGGCGGGTCGGCCTCGCTGGGTTGGGGTCCGCAGGGCCTGGGCCTCGGCTACCCGGCGGGAGCCGCCCTCCTCGTCTCCCTGCTGCTGTCGATCTTCCTGGTCTGGAGGTTGAGCGGCATGACGTTCCGGATCCGCGACATCGCCACCTTCCGCGGCGAGGCGCTCTTCTGGACGGCGATCCTCGTGTCCAACACGCTCGGCACGTCGATGGGCGACTTCCTGGCCGACAGCTCCGGCCTCGGCTACGGCGGCGGCGCGCTCCTGGTGACCGGGGCGCTGGCCGTGCTGGTCGCGCTGACGAAGGTGCCGTCGGTACCGAACGTGCTGCTGTTCTGGGTCGCCTTCGTCCTCACCCGCCCGCTGGGCGCCACGGCGGGCGACTTCCTCACCAAGCCGGTGGCCGACGGCGGCCTGGGTCTCGGCACGGTGGGGTCGTCGGCGGTGCTGCTGGCCGTCCTGCTCGCGCTGACGGCCCGCGCCCAGGTACGGGAGCGGAGGGCGGCGGCCGACCGGCCGACCCCGGAGCGGGAGCCGGTCACCCGGCGGGCAGGCTGATCGTGAACCGGGCTCCGGGAGCGTAACCGCGGTCGTGGGACACCTCGCCGCCGGCGGACCGGGCCAGCCGCCGCGCGAGCGGCAGACCCAGGCCCGCTCCGTCGTGGCCGTCGCCGGGGTCGGCGCGGCGGCCCGGCTGGAACAGTTCCCCCAGGAACGCCGGCGGCACCCCGGGCCCGTCGTCGGTGACGTCGATCCGCACCGCCCCGGGCACGCGCCGCGCGGAGACGGTCACGCTGGTCCGGGCGTAGCGGGCGGCGTTGGACAGCACGGGGCTGACGACGCGTTCGAGGAGGGCCGGCGCCACTCCCGCCTCCAGCTCCGGGTGCTCGGCCTCCAGTACCGCCTTCACCCGGCCCGGCGGCTCGAGGCGCTGGACGAGGTGTGCGAGGACGGGCACGGCGTCCGTCGCGCCGGGACCCGCCGAGGGGTTCGGCACGCTTTCCCGGGCGTCGTCGAGCAGGGTGTCGCAGAGGGCGCGCATGGACCGGGCGGCCTCGCTGATCACCTGGTGCGTGGCGCGGGTCTCGTCGTCCGTGCGGGGACGGGCCCGCCACCAGTCGAGTTCCACGATGATGCGCGTCAGCGGGGTGCGCAGCTCGTGCGAGAGCTCCCCGGTCAGTTGCTGCTCGTGGCGCAGGACGGTGCGTATGCGGTCCAGCAGGGCGTCCAGCGAGCTGCCCAGCCGGGCGAGTTCGGCCGGCTGCCGGGTGCCCGCACCGCCGAGGCGTCCGGCGCAGCCGACGGCGTCGCGCCGGGTGGCCCGGTCGGCCATGGCGCGCACCGGGCGCAGCGCCCGGCCGACCGCGAGGCGGGTCAGGGCGTATGTGCACGCGAGCATCACGGCGTCCAGGACCAGGGAGCCCAGCAGCAGGGTGTCGGCCGAGCTGCGGTAGGGGCCCAGGTCCAGGGCCGCGACGACGGTGACGGCGGGCGCGCCGTGCACGGGCCGGGAGCACAGGCGGACGGGGTGGGGGCCTGCGCCGCCGGCGGTCGTGCAGGCGTGCCGCCGCCGGGCGGCGAGCCGGCCGGCGGCCCGGGTCAGCGGGCTTCGGGCCGTGCTGGACGGCGGCTTCTCGATCAGCAGTGTTCCGGTGTAGATCCACACGTCGGCGTCGAGGAGCCGGTCGTCGGCCGTCTCCAGGACCCGCGGCCGCGGGCCGCGGACGTCGACGGTCGCGGCGGCGGCCGCGGCCCGGTCGCGCAGTTCGTCGTCGGCCCGGTGGCGCAGTTGACGCTCCATCACCACGTTGAAGACGACGGTCAGCGCCGTCATCAGGACGGCGGCGGTGGTCAGTGCGACCAGGGAGAGCCGTCCGCGCAGGGTGGAGGGCGTCAGGCGGCGCAGGATGGTCCTCATACCAGCCGGTGCCCGACGCCGCGGGCGGTGCCGACGGTCCGGGCGCTGCCCGCCTCGCGCAGCTTGCGGCGCAGCCGGGTCAGGTACTGGTCCAGGGTGTTGTCGCTGACCCGGGCGCCTTCTGGCCAGCCCGCCCGGACGAGGTCGCGGCGCGGCACCAGGGCCCCGTCCGCCGCGGCGAGCGTGGCCAGCAGCCGGAACTCCGTCGGCGACAGGGGGAGGCGGGTCTCGTGCACGGTCAGGCTGTGCGTGACCGCGTCCAGGACGACGTCACCGGCCGCGGCCGCCGGGCGCGGGGCGGTCCGGCGCACCGCGGCTCGCAGGCGGGCCGCGAGTTCGGCGAGGTGGAACGGTTTGGGCAGGTAGTCGTCGCCTCCGGCGGAGAAGCCGGACAGCCGGTCGGTGAGCCGGTGCCGGGCGGTGAGGAAGACGACGGGCGCGCGGAAGCCCCTCGCGCGCATGGCCTGGCACACGTCGCGGCCGTCCGCGTCCGGCAGCCCGATGTCCAGGACGACCGCCCCGACGTCGTCCCCCGCCAGACGGAGGGCGGTGGCGCCGTCGGCGGCGAGCACGGGTGCGAAGCCCTCCTCGGACAGGCCGCGGCGCAGCACGTCCCGCAGCGCGTGGTCGTCCTCGACCACCAGGACCTTCGGACGCACGGCGCTCCGATCACCTCCGGGCGGTGCGGGCCGTGCCCGCGAGGAACGAGGTCGGCAGCCACCGGGCCGCCGCCCACAGGCACACCCCGAGCCAGCCGGCCGCGAACAGCCAGCCGCCGACCACGTCGGTGGACCAGTGCACGCCCAGGTAGACGCGGCTGAGACCGACCGACACGCCCCAGCAGCCGACCGCGATCCGCAGCGGTGTCCCCGCGTGCGGAGCACGCAGGGAGATCGCTGCGATCAGCAGCCCGGCGGTGAGCGCCGAGGTGGTGGTGTGGCCGGACGGGAAGGCGAAGCCGGTGGCGTGCGTCGCCCAGTCCACCCGCGGCGGGCGGGCCCGGTGGAGGAGTTCCATCACTCCGTAGCGCAGGGCCTGTCCGACCGCCAGGAACGCGACGCCCAGGACGGCGGCGCGCAGCCGGCCGGGTGCGGTGCGTCCGACGGCCAGGCCGGCCACCGCCGCCAGCGTGTAGGGCACGACGCCGGTGCCGGTGGCGGTCACGCCGCGGGCCAGGGCCAGCGCCGCCGCCGGGCGGTGCCCGACCGACCAGGACAGCAGGCTGTCGTCCGGGCCGAGCGGAGCACCCCCGTGGGCCGCGACCAGCACGGCCAGCACGCCGAACAGGGCCCACCCGCCGACGCCGGTGATCCCGGCACGGCGGGAGACTTCGCGTCGGCTCATGCGGTGAGCAGCACCGAGCCCAGCCGCTTGGTGGTGAGCCGTCGTGCCAGGGCCGTCGACTGCTGCCGCAGCACGAGCATCGCCGCCAGCGCCACCAGCCCGCCGACGACGACACCGGCCAGGACGTCGTGCGGATAGTGCGCGCCCACCCACACCCGGGAGGCCCCCATCGCGAGCGCCGCCAGGACGGCGACCGCCCCGAGCCGGCGCGAGACGAACACCAGCGCCACGGCGGCCGCGGCGGCGACGGCGGCGTGGTTGCTGGGGAAGGACCAGTCGCCCGGTGCCGGGCACGCCTCCAGGGTGCTCACGTGCAGGCTCTGGCAGGGCCGGTCCTCCCGCACCACCATCTTCACGCCCATGTCGACGGCGTAGGCGAGGACCACGACGGCGGGCACGACGAGCGCCGTCACCGCGGCGGCCGGCCCGGTGCGGCGCGCCCGCCACCAGCCCACCAGCATCAGAGCGGCGAACAGGGCCATTCCGAAGGTGGTCCACAGCGACACCGAGTCGTCCAGCCAGACCGGTGAGCGCTGGGCAAGGTGCACCACGTCCGTGTACGCGGTGCCGTCGATGGACGATCCGTCGAATGCGAGGATCACGGGCGGCCTCCGTTGGGCTTGGCTGCCCGGCGGCCGCGCAGGGCCTCCAGGAGCAGGGGGATCAGCGAGACGATCACGATCAGCGCGACCATCGGGAGCAGGTAGCGGTCGACGTTCGGCACCGAGGAGCCCAGCGCGTATCCCGCCAGGACGAGCCCCACGGTCCAGACCGTGCCGCCGACCGCCTGCCACAGGGTGAACGTCCGCACCGGGACCTCCAGGGCGCCCGCCATCGGGTTCAGGACGGTGCGCACCACCGGGATGAACCGGGCCAGCACGATCGCCTTGGCGTACCCGTAGCGCTCCAGCAGCTCCTCGGCCCGTTTCGCCCCCTCGTGCAGGCGCTGCGATCTGCTGCGGGCCATGACGGCCCCGCCCGCTCCGCGGCCGATCAGGAACCCGCACTGCGCCCCGGCCAGCGCCCCGGCCGCCGCCAGGACCAGCAGCGGCGCCAGCGACAGCTTCACCGGCCGGTCGGCCGCCCCCGTGCACAGCAGACCCGCTGTGAACAGCAGGGAGTCGCCGGGCAGGAAGAACCCGATCAGCAGTCCCGTCTCGGCGAACAGCACCGCGCCGACGCCCAGCACGCCGAAGGCGGCCAGCAGCGACCGGGCGTCGAGTACGTTCACGGCGAGCTGCGACGCGAGGTGCAGCGGTGTGGTCATACGACCTGGGCCCTTTCGGTGGGGGTGGTACGAAGATGAACAGCAGGAAACGAGCGACTACGGCAAAGTAGACGGTCTACGGAACTGTAGACGATCCGTGGGCGGAAGGCGTTCCTGACCGGCGGCGCCTCGCGGGAGGCCACCCGTGGTCGCACAGTCGGCCGACGGCGTAGCCCCGTTCCTCGCAGGTGTCGAGGATCGCCGGCAGCGCGCCCAGCGTCGCGCGCCACGATCCGGGGGCGGAGGTGCAGTCGGAGTCGTGCAGGAGGATCGTGCCGCCCCCGTCGAGATCGGCGGTGACCGTGCGGTGCACGGTCACCGGGCTCGCGCGGGCCCGCCAGTCCTCGCCCCAGCAGGTCCACAGCACCGGGGTCAGGCCCAGACGGCGGGCCGCCAGGTGGGCAGAGGCCGACATGACACCGTACGGCGGCCGGAAGAGTACCGGCCGCCGCCCGGTGAGCGAGCCTACGGCGTCGCGGGCGCGGGCCAGATCACCGTACGTGGCGCGCGGGCCGCGCAGCAGCAGCGGGCGGTGCAGCCAGCCGTGGACGCCGATCTCGTGGCCGGCCGCCGCGATCTCGCCGACCAGACCGGGCGCACGGACCGCCTGGTCGCCGAGCAGGAAGAACGTGGCGCGCACCCCGCGCTCGTCGAGCAGCCGCAGGAAGCGCGGGGTGGAGCGCGGGTCCGGCCCGTCGTCGAAGGTCAGGGCGACATGATCGGGACGGCCTCGGCCGGACAGCCCGGGCATGGCGCGGTTGCGCAGCGGACCGAACGTGGAGACCACGGGCGCGGCGTGCACGGCGGCGACGGCGGGCAGGGCGGCGAGGGCCGCGGTGCGCAGCGTGCGGACGGCGTTCACGAGTGTCGGTCTCCCGGGTGGGGAGCGTGGAGCGGGGCAGGGTCGTCGGGGTCCAGACCGTGGCCGATGGCATGGATGAGGTCCGCACCGTCGTACGAGGTCGCGACGCCGGTGCCGACGGCACCCGCCCACACGGCGGACGCGACCGCGGCGGTCGCGGCCAACCGGTGCGGAAGAGGGCGAACGCGGGGGCGCGGGCGCTGCCGTGCGGTCGGCGGCCGACTCCGCCGGACCGGCCCCGACCGGTGGACCCGGGCTATCTCGGCCGCCGGACCGCCGTCCCCGGGCCGGGCGAACAGGGCGAGCCCCCTCGCCCGCTGCCGCCGGCCGAGCGGACCGTCGACCAGCTCCCGCAGCACCGCCCCGAGAGCGGCCGGATCCCGTATCCAGGTGGCGACGCCGGCCTCCTCCAGCGCGGCCGCGTTGGTCAGACCGTGCCCCGGTATGCACCGGAAGCTGGCCACCGGCAGGCCCGCGGCGAACGCCTCCAGCGAGGTGAGCCCGCCGGCGTTCTGCACCAGGACGTCGCAGGCGTGCATCAGTCCCGGCATGTCGTCGACCCAGCCGTAGACGTGCGCGATGCCCTCCGCGCGCAGCCGCTCGGCCAGGGCCCGGTTGCGGCCGCACACGACGACCGGCACCGCGACGCCGCAGTCGCGCAGCTCCACGGCCACCTCGCGGACCTGTCCGACCCCCCAGGAACCGGCGACCAGCAGCGCCAGCGGGGCGTCCGGCGGCAGCCCGAACGCGGCGCGGGCGCGGGCGCGCCGCTGCGTGCCGCACGGCCGGAACCGGGAACCGGTCACCGGCCCGCACACCCGCACGTCCCGTGCCCCGGCGGCCCGCGCCTGGCCGGCGGGTACGTCGTGGGCGGCGAGGTGCACGTCGACGCCGTCCGCCACCCACAGCGGATGCACGGAGAAGTCGGTCAGGTAGGTCAGCACGGGCGCCGCCAGCCGCCCCTTCAGCCGAAGCGCCCCCAGCACCCGGCTGGCCCCCGGATAGGTGGAGACGACCGCTCCGGTGCCCGGAGACAGGGCCCGGAGCACCGGCTCCTCCGCCGCACGCAGCAGCGCCCGCGACGCCGGGCCGACGCCGCCGGCGCGCTCGGTCCCGGCGTAGATCCGCTGATACGCCCACGGGGCCCGGACCAGCATCCGGTGGTACCCCTCCTGCACGACCCGGCCCAAGCGGGCGGGCAGCAGATCCAGCAGGTCGAACCGGTCCACGGCGAAACCCTCCGCCGCCAGGCGGAGTGCGAGCTCGGCGGCGGCACCGTCGTGACCGGCCCCCACGCTCGCGGAGACGATCGCGATCCGCCCCGCGCCGGAGCCGGCGGAACGCGGGCGCGGAACACCGACCGCGGGAACGAGTCCGGACGCCGTGCTTCCGGTACGAGGCATGGGCTTTCCTCCGCAGGCGAGGGAGCGAGGGCGACGGAACACTACAAGATGTAGTAGTTCACGGTTCGAGTTCCGGAGCATACCTCCTACAAGTCGTAGGAGGTGACCGGGTGGAGCGGATGTGCGCCGGTAGTGCAGGACGGCGGCCGACGGAGAGCCGACGCGACGGAGGAAGCCGCGGCACACCACGGAGACGGGCACGGGTCGAACCGGAGAGCGAAGCGCTCGCCACGCCCTGGACCGCCGACACCCCGCTGACCGCACGTCAGACCCGGGAGTCCCACTCCCGGGCGGCCCGGCCCGCCCGCCCGGCCGACGCCGCCCAGCGGCGCCGGGTCCCAGTCTCAGGGGGCCAATGCCCGGTGAACGATCAGGGCCTGACGTGACCTCGGTCGGCTTCGACTCCGCCTGGTGTGCCACGGACCTGGGTGCGTACCGGACCTGTCGCCACACCTACGAGTACTACCCGTACGGCAGTCTGCCGCCTCTCGACTCCACCCGGTTCACAGGCGTCTTCCCATGGCTCGGCGGTACCGGCGAACCCGTTCCCGAACAGGTCGAGATGCTTGATCGCCTGGCAGAGGGCCTGTCGGCCAGAGGCTTGACGCTGCCGCGTGACTTCGCCACCTTCCAGGCCGACTCGAAGCTGCACGACCGCCTGGACGACCTACGCGCAGCCCGGCGTACCCGGATGACCGTGCCGTTTCCACCGGCCACGCAGCGCACGAAAGTGGTGAAGGCCGCCGAGGAAGCGTGGAGACTGGTGAATCCCCCTCCCTGGTGCGCTGACCGGGGCACGCGAACACCGCGTTGAAGCGGCGGAAATACTCTCGACTCCAGCCCCGAGCCGACGCACTGAGGCTCACCGGGCAGCGCCACCATCGATGCGATCTTCGCGTAGCCAGCCGTGGCCGTGGCCGTAGCGGTAGCCGGTCTGGGGATGCCGTGGAGCGTGGCGCGGAGCCCGCCGGGTCCCAAAGTTCCGAGAGGTCCAGGAGAGGTTCGGGACATGCCGCCGCACCCCTCACTGAACTGCCGGGGGCGTGATCACGTCACTGGTCGGCGCTGGTAGTGGCGGGTGCGAGTGCGGTGATCATGAGGTGAGCAGGCGAGCGATGAGTTTTCCAGCCGGCCAGAGTCTTCCTTCCGTCACCGCGATCGCGGACGACCACTCAGGGAAGGACGACCGCCATGACCACCAACCGCACCCTCGCCGTCCCGGGCGCACGCCTGCACTACGAAGTCCGCGGCGCGGGACCACTGCTGCTCGTCATGGGGGCGCCGATGGCTGCGGCGGCGTTCGCCCCGTTGGCCGACGCGCTCGCGAACCACTACACCGTCGTCACCCACGACCCGCGGGGCATCTCGGGCAGCATCCTCGACGACCCCGAGCAGGACTCCACCCCCGAATCGAGGGCGGAGGACGCCGCCGCTCTCCTGGACGCCCTCGGAGCCGAGTCCGCGGATGTGTTCGGCAGCAGCGGCGGCGCCGTGACGGGGCTCGCGCTGGTCGCGCGGCATCCCGGGCGGGTACGCACGCTCGTCGCGCACGAGCCTCCCCTGCTCGAGTTGCTCCCCGACGCCGCCGAGCAGCGCGCTGCGACCGACGACATCATCGAGACCTTCCACCAGGAGGGGGTGGGGGCGGCAATGACGAAGTTCATGGCCAACGCCGGGTTCGATGTTGGTGCGGACGGTGCGCCCACTCCGCCGCCGGGGGAGCCCTCGGAGCAGGATCTCGCCGACAGCGCCCGTTTCTTCGCCCATGAACTGCGGGGCACCGCCCGCTACGTGCCTGACACCTCCGCCCTGACGGCCGGCCCCACCAGTGTCGTCGTCGGCGTCGGTGCCGCCTCGGCCGGCCTGCTCACGTACCCGACCTCCACGGCACTGGCCGAACTGCTCGGTACGACGCCGGTCGAGTTCCCCGGCGACCACGGCGGCTTCCTCGAGCAGCCCAAGGAATTCGCCGAGACACTGCGGCAGGTGCTGACGGGCGAGGGAGCGAACGGGCCGTTCGCGCCCTATTAGTCCATATTGCCAGTTCTTGGCAGGCTGTAGATCGTGATTTCGCGGGTGGGGTCCGGTGTGGCCACCGTTGATCGAAGTGAGCTGTGTTGCCCGACCTCGATGGTTCATGAGGGTCCGTCAGCAAGCTGATGGACCCTCATGAACCATCGTCATGCAGGATCGAGGGTAATGGCCATCAGCATGTTTCGCGATGATTGCCTTCACCGCAGGAAGCTGATCCTTGTCACACTCGATCCATCCCCGCGCCGACACATACACGGCCACTCTCCTGTCACCTCGGCGCGACCCGCCAGGTCGCGGGAGACCCGGCCTGCCCGGGGCTACCTGTGACGATCACGCTCCGGGCCTGGGCGGGATGCCCTTGGCAAACGGTTGTCACGCGGCCGGTCCGCCGTCACCAGCGGGCGGACGTTCAAGGTATTCGCGGCCCCATCCGAGAAAGCCGCGGTCGTCGTCCACCACGCAGGGCCACCGCTCGCACATCGCGGCCACGGTCCTGACCGCGGCATCCGTCGTCCGATAGTCGATGATGAAGCCGACCCACTCTCCGATGAGGCCCTTCACAAGGGCGAGCTCATCCGGCTCGTACTCTCTCTCGAGCTCACCATCTGAGTCTCGTTCGATCCACGCGACAGACCCTTCATGAGATGCCGTGATCCTGTTGTCCCGGAATTCCACAACCATTCCGGATGCGTACAACCGGTCACGCACTTCCTCTGAGGTCACACAGCGCGGCACACATGCGATCAGTGAATTCACGGCGCCACCACGGCAAGGAGGTCGTCCATGGACGTCACACCGACTCCGCCACGACTGTTCACTTCCTTCACGACACTCGGCCGTAGCTTCGGACCATAAACGATCACCGGCTTGTCCGTACCCTCCTGGGTGCGTGTCACCTGTGCTCCGGCGCCCTTTCCCGGCCCCGCTTTCACCTGGATGACGGCGTTCTTGAGCTCGATGTCGAAATCGGTCAGCGTGGACCCGTCCGGTCGGGTGGCAGGCACATTGACGTCCTCAACCAGGCCAGGATACTCAGCGTCGATCGCGGTGGCCACGTCGCCCACCAGCGGATCGTCCGAGGTGAATGTCCTCGACCCTGCGGACCCCGACGATTCGCTGTTGACCTCCGACAGCGCCTTCCCCAGGCCGTCGTTGATGCGCCCGATGCCGTCCGACACGCCGTACGCGCCCGTGCCCACCATGGCCACGCCGCCCAGGGCGACAGGCGCGCCGGCGATGCAGCCGACACCGGTCAGACACATGGCGCCGCCGGCGATAGTGGTGTCCGCCCCGAGGCCCATCAGGACCATGCTCCCGGCGGTTTCCGCGGAACCCCACCAGATCTCGGGTTGGGAGAAGATCGCGGAGCCGTAGTCGACGACGGTGCTCTTGGCGTTCGACAGCCAGCTCCGCCAGCCGCCGCTCTTCTTGTGGGTGGTCTTGGTCTTGCTGGTGTTGCCGGTGTTCGATGCGACCGAGACATGAACGCCACTGGGAAGGATGATCTTGGCGTCGGAGCTCGCGGCGGTTCCGTATTCGAGGTTGGGCCTGCTGCCCTTGCCGCAGTACTCGGTTTCGCCGCAGTCCCGCAGGCCGGTGGGGTCACTGCCCGTGGTGGGATTGTCGTCGGCGTAGGTGTAGCCGTTGAGGGACTGGGCGTCGCCCACATCGAGGACGGGGTCGACGCTGAGGAAGCGGCCGGTGCCGGGGTCGTATTCACGGGCACCGAGGTGCGTCAGGCCCGTGACGGTGTCGGCCGGGGCTCCGAGGAAGGCCCGGTCGTCGGGCCAGCTGCCGGTGCCGCCGGTGCGCGGGGCGCCGAAGGGGCTGCTGTAGCGCTTGGTGACGGCCTGGGTGGCGGAGTCGAGAGCGATGCTGCGGGTGCCGTGCTGGTCGCCGGCCAGCCAGGTCAGGGTGTCGGTGCCGGCCTTGTCGGTGCGCAGGGCGATGGTGAAGCCGCCGGCGGTGTAGTAGCGCTGGGCCCAGTACTTCGGGGTCGAGGTGGAGGTGTCGAGGTGGACTTCGGTGCCGCCGTCCAGGTAGAGGACGGTCTGCGCGCTGGTGTTGCGGCGGATGAGGAGAGTCCCGTCGGCATCGTAGAGGTGGCTGATGGTGCTCTTGGGGGTGCCGGTGCCGGTCTTCTCGACGAGCGTGTCGAGTCTGCCCTCGGCGTTCCAGGTGAGCGCCTGGGTGTCGGTGCCGTTGGGCCGGCCGGTGGTATTGCCGGCCGGGTCGTAGGTGTGGGTGGGGGTGACTCCTGTGCAGGAGGACGCCGTGGTGGTGGCGGTCAGCGCGTGGGGCCGGGCGGCGTCGTAGCAGTAGGTCGTGGTGGTGTCACCGGCCGATGTGTGGTCGGTCTCGGTGGTGCGCAGGCCGCTGCCGGTGTGGGTGTACGAGGTCCAGTAGGGGCTCGCGCCCGCGAGGTTCGCTGTGGCCCGGCCGGCGGTGGAGCAGTCGTCGGTGCCCGGGGTCCAGGCGTCGGTGAGGCGTCGGTGTCCGTCGTAGGCGAAGCACTGGTTGTCGCTCTTGCCGGTGCCGCCGAGAGTGGTGGGGTCTGTGAGGGAGGTGACGTTGCCCGCGTCGTCGTATGTGTAGTTCAGTTCCTGGAGTTCGTAGCCGTGGGTCTGGTCGGTGACGGCGGCCTGCAGCAGGCGGTCGGTGCCCTCCTCCCAGGTGTTGGTGATGTACGCCTTCTTGGTGCCCTCGGCCGCGGAGGTGCCCAGGATGAGTTGTTCGACCTGGCCCGTGGCGGAGTAGGCGGCGCCGAGGAGGTAGTCGCTGGTCCCGGAGACCCCGGTGGGCAGGCCGACGGAGTTGTAGTCGGTGTTCACGGTTTCCGCGGCCAGACCTCCGGCCGCGGGTTCGGAGACGTACTGCCGGTTGCCGTCGAGGTTGTAGTGCGTCGAGGACGTCAGTGTGGCCGTGACGGCCCCGGAGGTGACGAGAGGGTCGGTGGACGGCAGGACGAGCTGCGTGGTCGTCGGCCGGTACAGGCTGTCGTAGGCCGTGACCTTCCGGGTGTAGGCCGCGCCGGAGACCCCGCCCGCGTAACTGGTGGACGAGTCCAGGTGCCCCTTGGCAAGCGAGTCGTAGGCCCAGTGGGCGAGTTTGCGGTCGTCCGTCTTGGACGTCTGCCACTCGTCGGTCTTTCGGCCGAGTTCGTCGTAGCCGTACAGCAGGGTGGTGTTGCGGGAGTCCGTCGTGGTGGCGGGTTGGTCCAGGTCGGTGTACGACGTGGTGGTGGTCCCCTTGTCCGGGTCCGTCGCCTTCACCTGGCGGCCGAACAGGTCGTAGCCGTAGGACCACCGGGTCCCGTCGGGACCGGTGACGGTGTCCGCCTTGCCGTCCCGGGTGTAGGTGAATGTCGTGGAGGTGTAGGCGGCACCGACTCCCGCTCCGTAGGCGGTGTCGGCCGGGTTCTCGCCGGCGTACTCGCGGCGCTCGGTGGTGCGGCCGAACACGTCGGTGATGGTGCGGACCGCGGATCCTCCGGAGAGGGAAGTGGTGGCGGCGGAGTCACCCGTGTAGCTGGTGCTGGTGGTCCACTTCTTGGTGCCGTAGACGTAGAAGGTGCTGCTGGTCTGGCGCCCGGCGCCGTCGAAGACGATGTCGGTCTGTTTCGGCGCGCCACCGGACAGGGCCCTCGTGTAGGTGCCGGACGGGGCGGCGGTGGAGTCGAAGACGTCGGCGTACGTCTCGTGGACCAGGCCGCGGCTGTCGTAGCGGGTGTCGGTGAGCCGCCGGCCGCCGTCGGCGGTCGGGGACTGTATCTGCAGCGGCCGCAGCAGCGAGTCGTAGATGGTGTAGACGGTGCTGTAGACGCCCTCGCCGCGGATGGCGGAGGTGGAGGACCAGGGAGCGGCCTTGCGGGAGACGGAGTAGGCGTAGGTGTAGTTGGGCCCGTATCCGGCGGCGCGTGAGCGGTTGGGCAGCCAGACGGCGGTCACCCGGCCCAGGGCGTCATAGGTGGATTCGGTGAGTTTGATGTTGGCGTCGTAGACCTTGACGGGAGTGCCGCGTGCGTGGTCCAGGTAGGTGTAGGTCTTCTGGCCCTTGGGGTTGGTGACCGTCGTCTTGGTCAGCGGTCCGGTGGCGGCGGGGGTGTAGGCCGTGGTGGTCGTGTGGCCTGCCGCGTCGGTCGCGGTGAGAGGCCGGCCCAGGCTGTCGTGGGTGGCCTTGGTGACGGTCGACCAGGAGGTGGGGTATCGCTCGCCGTTGGTGGCCGTGGCCGGGTAGGCGGAGGCCCGTCCCGTCCAGGTGACCTCGCCCAGCGTCGGCGTCCGGGAGGCTTTCCAGGCGGTCGCGGAGGCGTCGTCGTAGACGATGGCCGTGTCCGACAGCACGTCCCCGCGGGTGCCTGCGGAGGCGGGCAGGTTCAGGTCGGTCTCGGCGGTGGAGCAGGCGCGGCCGACGACCCGCGTGCGTGAGACCAGGGAGTTGATGCCCAGGGCCGTGTTGCGGGCGTACCAGGTGCGGGTGCAGGTCTCGTCTCCGGTGACGGAGGTGTCGCCCGCGTCGTCGACGGTGGCGGCCATGCCGTAGCCGTCGAACCCGGTGGTTGTGCTGTGAGTCCGCCAAGTGGCGCCGACGGTGAGGTACGTCGAGACGCGGGTCGTGCGGGTGCGCACGAAGTAGGCGTCGATATCGGCGTACGACTTGTGTTGGGCGGCCGTGCGAGCGGACCACGGGTCGTTGACCGTGACGGCGACCGGGGTCGAGCCGTTGTAGGTGATCTGCTCCCGGGTGAAACCGGAGTAGCGGTCGCTGTCCGTCTGGGCGGGCACGCTCAGACCGGGGAAGCCGGTGCCCGGGACGGTGACGGAGCGGGTCGTACCGTCCTTCTGCTTGTCACCGTCCATGCCCTGCAGGTACAGCGACACCTTCTTGGACTGGGTCTCGCCGGAGGCACCGGTGATCGCGGTGACGGTGCGGTAGCCCCGCCAGTCCGACCAGGTCCGCTCCTTGGTCGGGGTGAGCGGATCGTCGTTGTGGTGCCAGGCCGGACCGGAGTAGCTGTAGTGGCTCTCCATCGTTTCGCCCAGCCCGGTGGGGTCGGAGGTGACGACGTCCAGCACCCGGTACTTGTTGAACCAGTCGAGTGACGCCTCGGTGGCGCCGTTGACGTGCCAGTAGACCGGATAGCAGCTCATCGTGTCGTTGTCCTCGGCCGACGGCATCCTCGAGCCGCGCACGCACTCCGGGTCCGACAGCGTCACGGTGGTGATCGCGCCGGCCTCGGAGGTGATGCTCGCGATGCGGGGCCGGTTCAGCGGCAGGATGTTGTCCGTGGACGAGTCGACGCGGTTCTCCCGCATCTGGTAGGTGAACGTCACCGGATCCAGGGAGATGGCCGTGCCGTTCCTGCCGGTGTGCCGAATGGTCTTGAGTACCAGCGTCTGGTCGGAGCTGCTTCCGATGTCGCCGGGGTCCAGGTACTGCTGGGTCAGTGCCCAGGAGTCCACGTCCGTGTAGCTGCTGGAGGCGGCCGACCAGGCGTGGGTGTCGATGCCGGTCAGGCGCTTGCGGGTGAAGAACGACGGGTTGGCGGCACGGCAGTCCGCGCCGGACGCGCAGATCGAGTCGAACGGGACGTCGGGCCAGTCGGAGGCGGTGGAGGAGGTCAGCGAGGAACAGTCCGAGGCCGTGCACCGCTCGGCGTACCCGAAGGTGACCTCGTCCGAGGCGGTGCCGGTGAACAGGGTGTCCTTGTTCTGCCCGTAAAGGATCTTGGTGAGGTAGCCGCCCCTCGTGTAGCGGGTCGTGCCGGTGGACGCGCCGTTCTTGCCGTAGTAGTTGGTCTCGGCTGTGTACCAGTACGACATCGCGTTGCCGTGCGGGTCCACGACGTAGTCCAGGTTCCACCGCCACGCCTGGTTCACGGCCCGGTCGGCGAAGCTGCTCCCCAGGTCGTAGCCGGGCTCACCGGCATCATCTCCGAACACTGGTACCGTCCAGGCGGAGTTGGTGCGCTGGGTGCCCGCGCCGGGCAGCTTGTTCAGCCCGAACACGTACCGGGTCCCGTCGCCGGTGGTGACGCTCCAGTACTCGCCGTCGTCGTCACCGTTGTCGGCGCCGGTGGCGTGGGTGACGGTGGAAGCGTCGTCGTCCTCCAGGTGCCACACGCCGGTGGTGTCGTCCTTGACCAGTTCGGTCGACTTGCCGTTCAGCACCAGCGAGGCGTTGTCGTACTTCCAGCACAGGTCGTACTTTCCGTCCTGGCCGTCGTCGTCGCACGAGCCGTAGGACCGCTCGACGTAGGAGGAGGTCAGGCCGAAGCCCTCGCCGACCACGCCTCCCTGGTTGTTCGTCGAGGCCGTCCGGCCGTCGACGCTCCCGGAGTCGTACGACAGCGACAGCTGCGGAGCCGGGCCCGCGGCGGCCGGCGGAGCGCTCAGGGGGTACGACCAGGTGAAGGCTCCCGAGGAGCCGCCCGCCTGCCAGCCGGAGGAGGCCGAGAGCGGGCTGGCCGCGTAGCTGCCGGCACCGGAGGCCGATTCCCCGGACGGTCCGGACGTCACGGCCAGGACTGTGGCCGAAGCTGCCGTGTCGGCGGTCGGTAGGGAGGTGCGGGGCGCCGAGCGCGAGGCCCTTACCGCGTCGGGCCCGCCGTCCGCCGAGCCCAGACCGACCGTGGCCGTGAGCGTCTGCCGGCCGACGTCGTTGCGGGAGGCAAGCGGTGTCAGCGTGCGGCAGGCGGCCTTCTGCGGGGTGGCCAGCGCGCAGGCGGGGAGCCGGAACAGTCGCAGCCGCCCCGACCAGTCGCCGCCGTAGGCGGCGGCGAACGTCGAGTAGTCCACACTCACCCGGGCGTCCCCCGGCTGTGAGGCCGATGCCGTCAGCAGGACGCCCTCGATGCCCGCTGCCCGGGCCTGGCGCTGCCTGAGCACTCGCACCTGCACCTGGCCCGCGGCGGCGGCCCCACGGCCGTGGGCCACGGTGACGGGCAGACCTCCCACGGACAGCTTCGCCGCACCCTGCCCGGGTATCCGTGCGGTGGCCGCGGCGGCCGCGGGCCAGTCCGCGCCCTGTTGTGTATCGGCCCGCCTGGCCTGGGCCGCGTTGGCCGCCTCGGTGCTCGCGACCTGGGCTCGCGCCTTTCGGGCGCCCGGCCCGGAAGGTGTCCGCACCTGGTCGACCCGCTGCTCGGGCAGGTCCGGCCTGCCCAGACCGCCGCCGGCGGCGTGGGCCGCCGATGTCCCCACCCCCGCCGAGACGGTCAGCGCCATGCACAGCGCCGCGACGACGGGCGACCGCGGCAACGCGCCGCGGTTCAGGACACCGCGCATCCACCGGGCTCGTATCCCGGATCTCACAACTGGCCTCCATATTCAAACGGTGGAGCGGCTGCCGCGCGCCCGTCCCGCGACCGCTGCCGGCCGCCCGTGCATGCCAAGAGGGAAAGAAGTAGCGGAGAAGTTCAGGGGGAATCAGTGGAGTCAGGGCAGTCCGGCCTGGCGAGGCGGCGGTGCCGCCCCGTCAGGTGTCCGTCATCGCGTGGCTCAGGCCCCGACGGTGTCGACGATCTGCTGCTGGTCGGCCATGGCACCGGCCCACAGCCGTATGTCGGAGATCTTTCCGGGTAGGTGGTGGCCCCACGCCCCGCCCACGTAGCCCGCACCGGCCGCGAAGTCCCCGGACCCCTTCACAGCCGTGTAGGGGTGGGTGACGCCGGCGTCGTTCTCGTCGGGGCCGAGGTAGAAGCGGACCGTGCCGGACGGAGCGTCGTACATGCCGGTCATCCGTACCGGGCTGCCCAGTACGGCGGTCTCGTCGGAGACCACTCCGGTGAAACCGCCGTCGGCGTTCAGTCGGCCGAAGTACCACTTGCCGACGGGGATCGTCGTGTCGGTGTCCGGGTCGAAGCCAATCCCGGTCAGCTGGTACCAGAAGCCCCAGGAGGATCCGTCCGCGCCGCGCTCGCCGACGACCTGTGCGGTGTAACCGGTGGACTTGGTGAGCAGGGCGTCACGGTCGACGTCCACCAGGGTGGTGGCGGTGAACGAGCCGGTGTCGTCCACCACCGGTCCGGGGGTGGTGGCGGCACCGTCCGTCCCGTTCAGGACGATGGACTGGCCGTCGAGCGAGGCTCCGCCGGACAGGGTCAGCGTGCGGCCGTAGGTGGAGGTGGAGTCCGCGAGTGTGGTGCCGCTCGCACCGTCCGGGTTCCAGGCTGCCACCAGCTCCACGCCGGCCGCGCCGTTGGAGTCGAGTAGCCGGTCCTCGGTGGCGATCTCACCGTCCGTCAGTGCCCGCTGCCAGACGGCCACCTCGTCCACCCGTCCTCGCCAGTAGTTCTGATAGCTGCCGGGGGTGAAACTTGCCCGGCCGAACTGCAGGGTGCCGTCGGCCACAGTGGCGTCCGACGTGCTCGGCAGCGCTACCGGCGCTCCCTGCGGACGGCCGTTGACGTACAGCGAGATGGTGCGGGCGCGGGCGTCGTAGACACCGGTCAGATGCGTCCAGACCCGCAACGGAACACCCGCCGTGTCGGCGTTCACGCCCTGGTACTTGCGCACACCGTTCTCGTACCAGCTCCAGAGGAACACCCACCGGTGGACGCCCGGCGAGTAGTACAGGGTGAACCCCGAACCGTCGCTGCCCGTCTCCGACAGCACCGTGCGGAAGGCCGAGTCGTCGGCCAGGTAGGCCCAGGCCGAGACGGTGAACGAGGACTGGGTGTTGACCACCGGAGCGCTGGTGACGGCGTAGCCACTCTGGTTGGCAGTGTTCGTCGTGTCGTTCAGCCACAGTGAGCGGTCGCCGTCGCCTCGGCGTCCGAACGTCGACCAGCCCGCCCCGTTCGTGTACAGCGTCGCCGGGTGGCGTATCCCCTCGGTCGCCGTGTCCGCCGCCGTGGTAACACCGGAGCCGGGAGACGCGTCATCGAAGTGCCAGCGGCCGATCGCCGTCTGCCCTTCGGCAACGTTGAACTTGACGATCGCCTTCGCGCCCCAGCGGCCCGCGCTGTCCTGGGCCCGCACCTGGAGCTGCTGCGTGCCGGCCAACTGGGGCGTGATCCCTGTGGCGACCTTGTTCCCGGAGATCGGCGGGGACCAGGTGGTGGAGGTGACGAGCTTGTACTCGTAGGCGGTGTTGGTGTCTGCGGACGCCGGTGAAAACGTGAACTGACCCTCCACCCCGGGGCCTCCCGCAGATGCGCAGGCGTCGGCCGTGCATGCGGAGTACGGGCTGCCGAAAGTGATCGTGGGTGCTTTCGGGGCGGTGGTGTCCACCTTGAAGTAGCACCAGCCCTTGGTGGTCACCGTGCTGGGCGACTCCAGATGGCTGCTGCCGCTGTTGTAGTAGGAACGGCTGAACACCGCGAACCGGTAGAGCGTCCCTTCGGACAGGGTGACCGGCGACGGGTAGGTGACCACCGCACCGTTGCCCACGTATCCGCTGGTGGGCCGCACCGGCTCGGTCGCCACCGACCAACTGCCGTCGCTGTTCTTCCGCTGAATGTAGAAGTGTGCGCGCAAGCTCGCCCCGCTGCCACCACCCGTCGCCGTCCACACCTTCGCGGTCAGATCGGGGGTCGCGTCGGCGATCACGTCCGGATCGGTGGAGTTCGTCTCGCAGCTGATCCCGCTGCCCTGGACGAGGCCCGCGCTGGTCGGCACGGCGGGCAGCCCCACATACGTCACCGACAGCACCGCGTCGTTGCGGAACCGCTTCCAGGCACTGGTGTCCGTCTCGTCCCGGGCCTTGAGCAGCAGCGTCAGGCGGGAGAACTTCCCCGCCGCGAAGTCCCCCACCGCGGACGTCAGGCCCGAACCGCTGAACTCGATCGGGGCGGCCGGCTGCGACGGGGAGCATCGGGAGCCACGGCCCGCCGACACGTCCTGGCTCGCCATCATCCCCAGATAGGAGGGGCGGGTCGACCAAGTGGTGGAGGACGAGAAGTTACTCATGCGCTCCAGGTCGACCCAGCGCGCGTCGCACGTGAACGACCAGGACTCGGTGGCCCGGAAGGTGGCGGAGAGTACCTTCTTGCCGACCAGGTTGCTCGGCGAGAACTGGAAGTACAGCCGCTCGGTGTACCCGGGGCCGCAGTAGTACCCGGCATACGAGGAGCAGTGGCCCATGCCCTTGCCCTCGTTGTTGCTGCCGTTGCCCCAGTTGTAGTCGGTGTAGCCGTCGGAGCGCAGCTGCGTGCGTGCGGTCTGGTCCAGGCCGATGCTGGGATCGATGTAGACGGGAAACGCACTGCTGTCGGTGTTCTTCAGCAGGGCCGTGTCCGGCACCAGGGCCAGCGTGTCCCGGCGGACCCGGACCGGCAGTACGGCCGAGGCGTTACCCGGTCCCGGTCCCGCGGCCGGGTCGTGCCGCATCTCGCCGGAGGAGCCCACGGCGGCGGCCTTGGCGGAGGCACCCTTGACGGAACGTTCCTGCCGTGAGTCCCACATCATGGCGGGGGGAGCTGCGAAGACCGGACGCGCGTCGTCGTCCACGGCCGTCATGCCGCCGCCCCGGGTCGCCGCGACCGTCAGTCCCTGCGACCGGAGTGAGAAGACGACCTCCTTCAGTTCCGGGGCCGAGGCTGCCGCAGGGGTCTTGACGACGAGCACCTCACGGAAACTGTCCGTCGTCGCCGTCATCCGCAGATCCACACCGGGCAGTACGTCGGCGTAGACCGCGCTCGCTCCGTCCAGCGACGGCTTGGGCAGCTTCCCCGGCCACCCCAGCCGCAGCGACTTGCCGTGGCTGGCGATGTCCACCAGGCCGGATCCTTCGCCCCCGCCGGAGAACTCCAGATCCACCACCGTGGCCTTCGGGCCGACCGTGCCGTCCGCCCGGAAGGCGAGCGTCGGGTCCGGCGCGGTCCAAGAGCCGTCGCCGCCGCGCACCCGCACCGGCTCGGTCGACTGCTCCAGCCTGAACGTCGTGCCGTCCGGATTGGCGTACGTCGTCGTGTACTCGGTGCGTTCGTCGACGACCTCGACCGGTGAGCCGTTGACCTCGGCCTCCTGTGAGGCGGCCGCCTCCGGCGACGGGGAGGCCGCCGAGGCGGAACCGTCGTCCCGAACCTCAGCGGCCGCGGTACGAGCGACAGCCGTCGCCAACATCGGCTGGATCAGCACTGCTACCGCTGCCAGCCACGCCGTGCACGACGACCGCGCACGCCTTCTTACGAAGTCCCCCACAATTCCCCCTGGATGTTCCACCAGTTGATCACCAGCGCTGAAGAAGCGTGTCAGGCACGGGTGCGGTTCACCCCAACCGTTCCTTCAAGATTTCGTCATAGACCGACCAGGTATGAGCAAAGAAATGGTTCGTACACCTCAAAGAAAGACGGCGGACACCAGTACGCCTCCCGTGCGGAGCACTTCGCGCCGGTGCCGGTCGAGGTGGTGCTCACCTGCGGAACCACTTCCACTTCCTGCTCCGCGCCGACGCACGGGGAAGCGAGGCGGTCGACGAGGTCTTCGCATGCCCGCAGCCCGTCGGCGGAGCCGACGGTGACCCTGAACGCCTTGCTCCTCGACGAACTCGCCGTGCTGACGGGTGGAACTGAGCAGGCGCATCCGCTCGCAGACCCCGCACCTCCGGGCAGCGGACCTCGTGCTCGACCTCATGTGCTGGGACATACCAGACCGGCTGGAAACCGCCTTGAACGAGAAGCTCGCCGCTGAACCGATCGTGCCCCTGCACGGCCGGGAAGCGTGGGGCTCGCTGCAGGACTCCTACGGATGGCGCCCCGACGGAAAGCGCTCCTGGCGCGTCCTCAGGCGTTCGTGCGCCGTAGCGAGCGAGTCGTTCGTGCTGCGCTCGAACGACTCCGCGCGCTCCGTGTCGTGCACGCCGACGACGTGGAGATCACTGTTTCCGGGACGCCGGCCGAACCGCCGTCGTCGACGCGCGCCCTGCCGCTGCCGGACGACGAGCACCCCACGGTGGTCGTCTGGAGAAGCGAGGAGGGCTGGGACGAACTGCAGGCGGCGACGCCCGCCAGCGCACAGCTGCTGGGCAGGCCCTGGCTGCAGGACGCGCTGGAACTGGTCCTCGTCAAACTCGAGCGGAGTTTCGGCGACGTCAGCCCGACACTCGTCGACGACGTTGTCCTCGCAGCAGTGTTGGGCACGACCGAGGCCAAGGTCGTCGAGATCCGGCGCAACCTCACCGGTGACGTGCAGGACACGGTGAGACTGCTCCGCCCGGTGCTGGCGTGCCTGGCCGCCGATGCCTGGAATGAGGAGGCCGCCCTCCTCCTTGGCCGTGCGGCCGGCGAGCGTGACCTCGCCGGGATCATCGACCGGCTGGCGCCTGATCCGCCCCTGTCGTCGGCGGAGCTGGTCGCCCTGGCCCGCTCATGCACGAGTCCGGCCGAGCTCAGGGACGAACTGGGTATCGACTATCAGCAGTTCAATGCCGCGATGGTCGCCCTCGGTCCCGGATACTCCCCGGACTACTACCCCGACCGCCATGAACAGGTCTTCGGCGACTTCGTGCGTGCCCGCTTCGGAATCCTCCTCGACCGGCTACGTGCTCACAACACGGCGGCGCTTGACGCGCTCGTTCCGAGGTTGACTCCCTTGGTGGCCGCCTGGTGCCGCCGCCACGGCGTTCAGGTGCCTGCGGGATGGCACGGAGCGGTGCTGACGGAATGCAGGAGTCACATCGACGGGACCGGGCTGGGCGACCTGTTGCTACTGAGCGAGAGGCACCTGCTCGACGTGGTGGAGCGTGCCGTGGGATGGCCCGACGCAATGCCGCACGCCACGGACCCCGCGGCACTGGGCCTCACCGACAAGGACTTCGCGCCGCCGGCGGCACCGTCCCAGGGCTCCGGCGGCTCCACCGTCGTGGCTCCGCGTACGATCACCATCGGGGACGCCGAGGTCAGGGTCGGTAGCGACCAACTCTCCACCATCGCGGACATCGCCTCGAGGACCATCGACGAGGCTTTCCTCGCTCAGTCGGGCAAGGTGCGCCTGGACACCGTGGCCGGTGTGCCCCGACCACGAGGCGGAGGCGGTTCCTCCGCCAAGCCGCGCATCGTCGTCGCGAAGACGAAGCGGGCCAGCGAGGACCAGCGGTCCGCCATCGGCCTCGTCGGGGAGGTGGCCGCGCGCGCCTGGCTCCAGCGCCACTACCCTGACGTGCGGTGGGTATCGGGCCAACATCAAGTGAGCGTTGACGACGCAAGGTTCACTTGATGCAAATGCCTTGTCCACGAAGACACGAGGGTGGGGAACGGGGCACGTGGCAGGGCTGGACAGCGCGAATCGCAAGACGCTTCTCAATGACGTGGCCTCAGGAAGGCTTCAGCTTCCAGTCTTCCAGAGGGATTGGAAGTGGGACGATGATCGCATCCGAGCCATCATCGCGACCGTGACGCTCGACTATCCCCTGGGTGTCACGATGACGCTGGAGACCGGTGGCGCCTCACGCTTCCGTACCAGGACGCTCACCCGTAAGGCTCCTGCACGTGAGCGAACCCGCCCCCACGGTCAGGATCAAGGTCACCGACGCTCGTACCGCACGCACAGCACCCGGACAGCACGCGCTGCCCGCTCCCGGCCCTGAGGACATCAGCGACCGGGGGTTGCCGCTGGTCGCGGGTCTCGCCACCCGCCGGGGCCGGCACCTCCGGCCGGGAGGTCCGGGCAAGACGGTCCGGGCGGGGTGCGTGTTCGCAACTCCCGTGTGAGTTCGGGACCGCGGTGCAAGAATGTGTCGCGATGACCTCCAGTGACTACTCTCCGTTCGCTCACCTCACCGCCCCCAACGCCCCTCTCTACCGCCAGGTGATGCGGACGTTCCTCGCCGCCAAGGAGCGGTTCGCGGTGCACCTGCGGCCGGAGGACGTGTACGCCGCCCTGGACGCGGGGAGCCGGCCCGTCGACCCGGCTGCGGTGACGCAGGTGCTGGACAAGCTCGTGGAGTGGGGCAACCTGCGGGCCGACCCCGACCACGCGCGGGTGACGGCGGTCGAGGACTTCTACCGCAGGCGGTTCATCTACCAGCTCACCCGAGCCGGTGAGGCGGCCGAGGCGGCGCTGGGGACGTACGACGAGGTGCTGGGGCGGCGCGGTGAACTCCAGGCGGTCGCGCTGCACGACATCGTCACGCAGTTGCGGGCGCTCCTGGTGATCGCTGCGGAGGAAGAGCCCGACCTGGCCAAGACGTACGTCGCCCTGTCCGTGCTGACGGCGCGGTTCACCGACCTCGCCGACAACGCCCGCGCCTTCATGGGCTCGCTTCAGCGCACCATCGACCTGCACGACATCGAGGTCGAGGCGTTCCTCGCCTACAAGGACCGGCTGATCCAGTACCTGGAGCGCTTCATCCAGGACCTCATCACCCTCGGCGGGCGGATCGCCCTGCTGATCGGGGAGCTGGAGGAGCAGGAGCGGGTCGGTCCGCTGCTGCGGCTCGCCGCCGCCCGCGAGGCGGCCGACGCGGCTCCCGAGGACGCCGAGCGGGCGGCGGCGGTGGCGTACGGGAGGTGGGCCGCCCGGTGGTCCGGGCTGGCCGAGTGGTTCGTGTCGGGGGAGGGACGGGAGTCGCAGGCCAGACTGCTGCGCGGGCGGGCACTCGGCTCGATCCCGCAACTCCTGGCCGTCGTACGGCAGCTCAACGAGCGGCGGGCCGGACGCTCGGACCGTTCGGCCGACTTCCGCACCCTCGCGCGCTGGTTCGCCCAGGCGCCGGACGACGTGGCGCGGCACCGGCTCTGGCGGGTGGCGTTCGGGCTGCACTCGTCCCGGCACCTCACCGTCGACGCCGACACCCTCGCCGAACGGACGGCCGCCCCGGAGCCGGCCTCCACCCCGTGGGGCGAGGCGCGGCCGCTGAGGATCAGCCCCCAGCTGCGCCGCACCGGCAGCTACGAACGACGCGGCAGGCCGCGCCGGGTGGCCGACCGGGGCGAGGCGAAGCGCCGGCTCGCCGAGATCGCCGCCCGGCAGACGGAGGAGACCAGGCGAGCCCGGGACCGTCTCGTGACGGGCGGACCGGTGCGGCTGTCCCGGCTCGGCGGACTCGACGCGCCTGCCTTTCAGTTGTTCCTGCGGCTGCTCGGCGACGCGCTCGCCACCTGGCGGCCGGGCACCATCACCACAGTCGCCACCAGCGGGGACGGTTCGATGGAGATCCGGCTGACCGCCCTCGACGACGGATCGACAGCCGAAGTGCGCACTCCCGACGGTGTGTTCAGCGGCCCCGATCACCTGATCGACATCGTCGACCTCACCGTGGGGCAGGGCGAGCGCGCCGCCGCACCGCCATCGGCACCCGTTCCCCTCCCCGCCCCGCGACGGGACACCGCTCCCCGACTCACGGAGGACCGATGAACGGCCCCTTGGCCGAGGTGCTCGACGGCCAGCGGCAGGCCGACCTCCGGAAAGCCGCACGCGCCCTGCTGAAGAAGCCGCTGCTCACGGCCGACGGACCGTACGCGGACGAGTTCAAGCTGGTGCGCCGGCACACCGCCGAGCTGCGGGAGTGGTTCGAACGCAACGTCGGCTGGACGCTGCGCACGGACGCCGACACCGCACGGCTGCGCAAGACGCCGGGCACCGTCACCGACGCCACGCACCCGGCGCGCGAGGCCGCCCGCAGCGCCCAGCCCTTCACCCGCCGCCGCTACGTCCTGCTCTGCCTGGCCCTGGCCGCGCTGGAACGGGGCGAGTCGCAGGTGGCGCTCGGACGCCTCGCCGAGCAGGTCGTCCTGGCCGCCGCCGACCCTGAACTCGTCGCTGCCGGGATCACGTTCACTCTGGAGCGGCGCGACGAGCGCCTCGACCTCGCGGCCGTCGTCCGCCTGCTGCTGCGGCTCGGCGTGCTGCGGCGGGTCGCCGGCGACGAGGACGCCTACGTCAGCGGATCGGGCGACGTGCTGTACGACGTGCGGTGGCGCGTGCTGGCCGGGATGCCCGCGTCCCTGCGAGGACCCTCCATGGTCGAGGCCGAGTGCTTCGAGGAGCGCCTGGTGGAGATGACCGCGTGGACCGTGCTCGACAGCGACGAGCTCAGGTTCCGGGCGATCCGCTGGAAACTGACCCGCATCCTGCTGGACGACCCGGTGCTGTACTACGACGACCTGACCGACGACGAACTGGCCTACCTCACCCGGCAGCGCGGCTTCATCACCGCCCGCATCAACGAGCTGACGGGACTCGTCCCGGAGGTCCGGGCCGAGGGCATCGCCATGGTCGACCCGATGGACGACCTCACGGACGCGCGCATGCCGGAACAGGGCACCCACGGCCACATCACCCTGCTGCTGGCGGGGCACCTGGCCCGGGCGGACGGGCCCGTCGAACCGGCGGAACTGGCGATCCTCGTAAGGGAGCTGGCCGTGGAGCACGGCGGATTCTGGTCCAAGTCGGCGAGGGAACCGGGAGCGGAGCCCGGACTCGTCGAGCAGGCTCTGGCCAGGCTGGTGGCGCTGGGACTCGCCGAGCGCACCGAAGGGGGCGTCGTACCGCGGCCGGCCCTCGCGCGGTACGCGGTCGCCGCACCCGTGGTCGAGGAACCCGGACGGGCCCGCCGGTCCGTCACCACGGAACAGCCCGTGCGGCCCGTGCAGCCCGTGCAGCCCGTGCAGGACGAAAGGTGAACCGCCCCGTGACCGCGCTCCCCGGACCCGAGTCGCCCGGCCCCGTGCTGCCCGCTCCCGCACCCGGCCGGTGGCGGCCCCTGCGCATCGGACTCGTCGACCTCTTCCACTACGACGTCGAGGAGTTCTGGTTCCGCGACGGCCGGCTGCTGCTGCGCGGCAACAACGGCACCGGCAAGTCGAAGGTGCTCGCCCTCACCCTGCCGTTCCTCCTGGACGGCGACCTCTCCGCCCGCCGCGTCGAACCCGACGGCGACCCCGGCAAGCGCATGGAGTGGAACCTCCTCCTGGGCGGCGCGCACCCGCACCCCGAACGGCTCGGATACACCTGGATCGAGTTCGGACGACTCGACGGCAGCACGGGTGAGGCGCACTTCCGCACGCTGCTGTGCGGACTCAAGGCGGTCGCCGGACGTGGCATCGCCCGCCACTGGTTCGCGGTCACCGGCCAGCGGGTCGGCGCCGGCCTCGACCTGCTGGACGCGACCGGGACGGCACTGTCCCGGGACCGGCTCGCCGAGGCCGTCGGCGCCCACGGCATGGTGTACGACACGGCGAAGGCCTACCGCAGGGCGGTCGACGAAGCCCTGTTCGGGCTGGGGGAGCGGCGCTACGGCGCCCTCGTCGACCTCCTGATCCAGCTGCGCCAGCCCCAGCTGTCCAAGCGACCCAGCGAGGCCGCCCTGTCCCGGGCACTGACCGAGGCACTCCCGCCGATGGACCAGGCGGTCGTCGCCGACGCGGCGGAGGCTTTCCGGTCGCTGGACGAGGAGAAGGAGGAACTGCGGGCGGCCCGCGAGGCCGAACAGGCGTCCACGGCGTTCCTCGACCACTACCGCCGCTACGCCCGCCTCGCCTCCCGGCGCCGCGCCCGCCTGCCCCGCCGCGAACACGCCCGGTACGAGAACCTGCAACGGGAACTCGCCAGGGCACAGGCGGACCGGGACCGGGCCTCGGCGGAACGCGAGGACGCCGCGGCGAGGGGCACCGCCCTCGACGAGCGGGCCGCACGGCTGGCCGCCCAGGCCGCCACGCTGCGGTCCCGGCCCGAGATGCGCGACGCCCGCGCGCTCGACCGGGCGGCGGACGACGCCTCCCGCACGGCGGCAGACCTGAAGCGGGCCGAGGCGGACCGGCGTACGGCGGCCGAGGCACACACCCGGGCCCTGGGCCGGCTCGCCACCGCGGACAGCCGGCTCACGGCAGCCCGGGAGGCACTGGACGGGATCCGGGACCGGGTGGCCGAGTGCGCGGTAGCCGCCCGGCTCGAGCTCCCCAGGACGGAGGGAGCCCCCGACGCGGTTCTGCGCCGGGAGGCGGACGAGGCGACCGCGAGCAGGCAGCGCGCCGTCGAGCACGTGGCGGAGCTCGTCACGCGGGCCGAGCAGGCCGAGGAGCGGCACCGTGCCGCTCGGCTGCGCGTCGACGAGGCCGACGAGGAGGTCGTGCACGGGGAGGAGCGACTGGCCGAGGCGGAGGAGGACGTCGCCCGAGAGGGGCGGGCGCTGGTCACGGCCGTGCGGGAGCGTCTTTCCGGGTGTGCGGAGCTGCGGGTGCCCGGGCTTCCCGGGGTTCTGGACGCCGTACAGGACTGGTCGAGCTCTCTGGACGGCCCGATGCCGGCCCGTACGGCGGCGAGCGAGGCGCACCGCGCCGCCGCCTCCCGCCTGGCCGACCGGGCGGCCGGACTGGCCCACCGCGAGGCGGCGACGGCGGGGCGGCAGCGACTGGCGGTGGACGAACTGACCGCCCTCGAAACGGGCGGAGAGCACGGCCCCGCGGCTCCCCCCACGCGCACACCCGGCGTGCGGGACCGGGGCCCCGGCGCTCCGCTGTGGCGGCTCGTCGACTTCCACCCGCACGTCGCCGAGACCGACCGTGCGGGATTGGAAGCCGCGCTGCAGGCGTCGGGGCTCCTCGACGCCTGGGTGCGGCCGGACGGCTCCGCGATCGCGGCGGACGGCCATGACGTGATGCTGGACCCGGTCGGGCTGCTCGGCGGGGTCGGTCTCGACCGCGCGCTGTGCCCGGCCGTCGACCCCGCGGACGCGGGGGCCGCCGCCGTGGGGGAGGAGACGGTCGCACGTCTGCTCGCCTCGATCGGGCTGGCCGCGGGCGACGGCGACGGGTCCGGCGCGGCGTCCTGGGAGGCCGGCGGCCACGACACCTGGGTCTGCGCGGACGGGCGCTTCCGCGTCGGGGCGCTCACCGGGAGCTGGGCCAAGGACAGCGCCCAGTACGTGGGGGAAGGTGCGCGGGAACAGGCACGCCGCGTCCGCATCCGGGAACTGCGCGCCGAGATCGACGACCTGACGGCGGAGCGGGAACGACTGGCCGAGGAGTCCCGCGCCGTGGCCGAGCGCCGTGCCACGCTGGACGCCGAACTCGCCGCACTGCCCGGCGACGACGACCTGCGGCACGCCCACGCACGCGTCACCGCCGCGTCCGACGCGGCCCGTCGCGCCCGCGCCCGGCGGCACGAACGCGCCGCGGAACTGGCTCCGGCCGCAGAGCGCGCCCGACGTGCGGCGGCCGAACTCGCCGACACCGCGGCGGCCCTGAACCTCCCCGCCGACCACACGGCACTGGCCGCCGTGCGCCAGGCGCTCACCGACCACATCGCCCTCCTGGCGGCCCTGTGGCCGGCGCTGCGCGAGCGCGCGGAGGCCGAGCGCGCGGTGACCGATGAGCGGGAGGAGGCCGGCCGGGCCGAACTCCTCGTGTCCGAACTCGCGGAGCGCGCCAAGGAGGCGGCTCGGGTGGCCGCGGCGGCGGACGAACACCTCACGACGCTCCGCTCCACCGTCGGAGCGGCCGTCGCCGAGCTGCAGAGGCAACTGGAGGAGACGGCCGAGGCGGCGCGGGTCTGCGAGCACGAGCAGCGGCAGTCCCGGGCGGACCACGGTGACGCCGACCGGCGGGCCAGCCGCGCCGAAGGACGTATCGAGCGGCTCACCGAGGACGTCACCGAGGCGACCGCCGCGCGGGAGGAAGCGGTCGCGGCGCTCCGGCGGTTCGCCGCAACGGGGCTGCTCGCCGTCGCGCTGCCCGACATCGACGTACCGGACGACGGCGGAGGGACGTGGGCGGCGACCCCCGCCGTCGCCCTCGCGAGGTCGGTGGAGTCCCGGCTCTCCGCGATCGACGACACCGACGCGGCCTGGGAGCGCGTGCAGAAGCGGCTGAGCGAGGAATTCGGCAGGCTCCAGGACGCGCTGTCGCGGCACGGCCACACCGCCACCGCCCGCCCGAGCGAGGACGGCATGCGGGTCGACATCGTCTACCAGGGCCGGGAACGGGCCGTGCCCGAACTCGCCGAGGCGCTGGCCGTGGAGGTCGCGGAACTGACCCGCATCCTGTCCGCACGCGAGCGCGAGATCCTCCAGACCCATCTGATCACCGAGGTCGCCGGGACGCTCCAGGAACTGATCGGGGCGGCCGAACGGCAGGTGGCCGCCATGAACAGGGAGTTGGAGGAGCGTCCGACCTCCACGGGCATGAAGCTGCGGCTGGTGTGGAGAGCGTCCCGCCGGGCTCCGCAGGGGCTGGCTCAGGCCCGCGAACGGCTGCGCCAGTCGGCCGACGCGTGGTCGCCCGAGGACCGGACCGCGGTCGGCGCGTTCCTCCAGGAGCAGATCGCCCACCGGCAGGCCGACGACAGCGCCGGCAGCTGGCTGGAGGACCTCACCGCCGCCCTCGACTACCGGTCCTGGCACGAGTTCGGCGTCGAACGCCACCAGCACGGCAAGTGGGTGCCGGCCACCGGCCCCGCCTCGGGCGGGGAGCGGGTGCTGGCCGCGTCCGTACCCCTGTTCGCCGCCGCGTCCTCGCACTACGCGAGTGCGGGCGGCGCGCACGCCCCGCGCCTGGTCACCCTGGACGAGGCGTTCGCCGGCGTCGACGACGACTCACGAGCCAAGTGCCTCGGCCTGCTGCGCGCATTCGACCTCGACGTCGTCATGACCAGTGAACGCGAATGGGCCTGCTACCCCCAGGTGCCGGGTGTCGCCATCGCCCAGCTCTCCCGCGTCGACGACATCGACGCCGTACTGGTGACACGGTGGGAATGGGACGGCAGCGAACGGCGGCGCGGCACGGAGCCCGGTGCCCGGGCGGACGCAGTTGCGGCGGCCGCCGGTGCCGTTGACTCCGGCGAGCAGCCCGACGGGCCTGTGAGTCCGTCCCGTGAGCCGGGGCGGACCGCCGTGCTCGACAGTGCCGGCGGACAGGGGGCCCTGTGGACGTGAACCGTGCGCCGACCCCGCCTGACCGCGACGGAGGCCGGGCGGCGCCCGGACGCACGACACCGCCGGACGCGACCGCGGACGCCGTGCCGAGGGGGCCCGCACCGGCGGAAGCCCGGACCGACGTCGACACCGAGCGCCTCGGACGCCTGCTCGGCGATCCCGGCCTCACCTGGTTCGTGGACCGCGTGCGGCAACGGATGGCCCGCGGCCGGCCGCTCACCGGCTCCGTCACCTTGTCCGACCCCGAGGAATCCCAACGCCGCGCCGCCGAACGCCTCCTGGGACGGGCACCACGAGCCCGCGGCTCCCTCGGCATTCCCCTCGACACCGTGGATGAGATCCTGCGTCGCTCCGGTGTCAGCCCCGGCGGACTGGCGGCGGCCGTCGTCGCCCTCGCCGGCCCGGTCGTACTCCACGCCGAGACAAGGAACAGAGAGGAACGGGCCTGGGAGGAGGCGTACGCCCCGCTCGGCACCCTCGACGCGGAGCTGGCCCACTGGGCCGAACGGATCCGCGGTGACGGTCTCGTACGACGCCTCGCCCGCATACCGGAGGCGGCGGTCCCCTTGGTGGAGGCCGCCGTGCGCGCGTTGCGTGCACTGCCCGCGTCACCGCCGACGTCGCGGTCGACGTTCGCGGCACGGAACCTCTCCGGCGCCCATGCCCTGGACGAGGGGACACCGCTCGCCACTCTCGTCCTGTCCGGCATCCGTTGCCTCACCGGCTTCCCCGACGGCTCCGGGGCGCAGTGGCGGCGGGAGGCGTGGGCCTCGGCAGGCCTGCTCAAGGACGACCTGTCGTCGACCGTCCTCACCCTCAACCTGCGCGGTACCCCAGCCCTCGACTGGATGGCCGACGCCGGGGAGCCGGCGGTGCTGACGCTCCGCTCCCTGACCGGCCGCGCACCGGTTGCCTCCGTTCCCCCGACGGGAACCGTTCACATCTGCGAGAACCCCGCGGTACTCTCCGCTGCCGCCGACACCCTCGGCCGGGCGTGCCCGCCCATGGTGTGCCTTCAGGGGCAACCGTCGGCTGCCGCGCTCACGTTGCTGCGCGACCAGTCCTCGCGGGGTTCCCGCCTGCTGTATCACGGCGATTTCGACTGGGGCGGGGTGCGCATCGCCACAGCACTGGCGCGAAGCGTCCCCTGGCGGCCGTGGCGCTACACGGCGGCGGAATACCGAGCAGCAGTGACCGGAGTGGCACAAGCCCCGGATCTGACGGGCCCGCCCGCCGCGACCCCCTGGGACCCGGCCTTGGCCGTCGCTCTCGCCGAGTGCGGTGTCCGGGTCGAGGAGGAAACGGTGCTGAACGACTTGCTCACGGACCTCGGCACGGGGTCCCGCTGAGGCGTTTCCCGGGGCCGCGGCGGGCGCAAAGTCCCACGAGTACCGACTCACTCCCCCGTCGTGCGCGCCTTTCCGACGACGCGTCGCGTGGAGTGTGTGTGGCTCGAAAGCCTGCCGTGACGTCCTGTGTGGCACCGGGGGACCACGGGACGCGCACGGCACGCTGACCTGTCGTCATGCTGGCTTCCAGGCCGAGACCATGGAGGCCGAGCGTGTCGGGATGCACGACGTCGGCTCCAGTTGATCAGTCACGCCAATGGGGGCGTTATGACCTCCGACTGATTCTCTCTCCAGGGTCTGCCCGGCGAGCTTGGTGTGGGGAAAGCCCGCTACCTACTGCTGTTCCACCTACTCGTTTCTCGGCTCTTGCTCTGATCGCTTGCAGATCCGATCTCATCCGGACGTGATCAGTCGATGTCCGGATCATCCTTTCGACGGGAGGCTGCGAACACGTCGATCAGGTCGCGGGGCGCTCCGCGGTCGGCGAGGGCACGGACCTTGGTCCCGATCACGTCCTCCTCCGCGAGGACGGGTCCGTACGGGCTCTGGGCGACGGGCCGCCAGAAGAGCTCCTTGAGGATGTCGACTTCGCACTCCTGCCCGGTGGCCGCGTCGGACACGGTGAAACGGGCAGACAGCGGGGCGGTCTCCAGGGCGTGCACCTTCCAGCCGCGGGTTTCCAGGCCGGCTCGGAGCGTGGCCGCGATGTCGGCCATGGGTGCCGGGTTCTCGGTGGCGACATCGAGGTCCTGGCTGGGGCGATTCACGAGGCGGTGCGCCCGCACGGCATAGCCGCCGGTGAGGACCAGGGGATACGGCGAGCCGAGCGCGATCACATCCGCCAGGAGCCGCTTGTGCAGCTCCGGCATGTCCGTCACGCGGCTTCCCGGCTGCCGGAGGCGAGCTGGGGGAAGGCTTCTTCCCACACCGTGCGCACGGTGCGGCCGACGAGGGTGCGCAGCACCGGCCACATCTGGAGGAGAAGATCCCGGTTGAGGAATTGGGGCAGATCGTCGCGCAGGCCCTCGTGAAGGACAGTGCGGTACAGGCCCATGCGCTGACGAGGCTTGCTCATGTCGTACGAGGTCATCCCCGACCAGGCCATGTGCAGCGGCAGCTCCACGACCCCCTGGGTCGGGCCGCACAACTGGTCCAGCGACTCCGGCAGACGCCGCCGGAACTTCTCCCGGTACAGCGCGAGATCCTCGGCGACCGCGCCCGAGAGGCCGCTCGGAGCGGGTACTGGGTGCTGTGGGCTGGTGGACATGCCTCCATTGTGACGGTGGGGGAGCGGTAAGGGGCGTGATGCGCAAGCTGGCGTCCGCAGTGAGCGGGACGGGCTCGTGCAGGGTGTCTGGGCGTGACAGCGGGGCAGTGAGCCGACACCTGCCCTGAACTGTGCTCATGACTCGCCCCAGGCCGACATCCTTCCGGTGACGCATCACGTGGAGTGCCGGGCAATCCGTTCCCCAGCCCCTGACGTCGACAGTCTCTCGGCCTCGGCCCAAGAGTCCCGGAGAAGTCCCACAGGCGCAGCCCCGAACCCCTCCTGACTCGCATACACGCAGGTCAGGAGGGGTATAGCGGTGTCTTTTCTGAAGACTTTCAGATGTCCCGGAAGATCTCGATCTGGGCCCCGATGGAGTTGAGGCGCTCGGCGAAGTCCTCGTAGCCGCGGTTGATGACGTACACGTTGCGCAGGACGGAGGTGCCCTCCGCGGCCATCATCGCCAGCAGGACCACCACTGCGGGCCGCAGGGCGGGCGGGCACATCATCTCGGCGGCGCGCCACCGGGTCGGGCCCTCCACCAGCACGCGGTGCGGGTCCAGCAACTGGAGCCGTCCGCCGAGGCGGTTGAGGTCGGTCAGGTAGATGGCGCGGTTGTCGTAGACCCAGTCGTGGATGAGGGTCTGGCCCTGCGCGGACGCCGCGATCGCCGCGAAGAACGGCACGTTGTCGATGTTGAGGCCCGGGAACGGCATCGGGTGGATCTTGTCGATCGGCGCCTCCAGCTTGGAGGGCCGCACGGTGAGATCGACCAGCCGGGTGCGGCCGTTGTCGGCCGGGTACTCGGGGCTGCGGTCGTGGTCGAGGCCCATCTCCTCCAGCACCGCGAGCTCGATCTCCAGGAACTCGATCGGCACCCGGCGCACCGTCAGCTCCGACTCGGTCACCACGGCCGCCGCGAGCAGGCTCATCGCCTCGACCGGGTCCTCGGAGGGGGAGTAGTCGACATCGGCGTCGATGTCCGGTACGCCGTGCACGGTGAGCGTGGTGGTGCCGATGCCCTCGACCCTGACGCCGAGCGCCTCCAGGAAGAAGCACAGGTCCTGGACCATGTAGTTGGAGGAGGCGTTCCGGATGACGGTGACCCCGTCGTGCCGGGCGGCGGCCAGGAGCGCGTTCTCCGTCACCGTGTCCCCGCGCTCGGTCAGCACGATCGGGCGCTCGGGCCGCATCGAGCGGTCCACCTGGGCGTGGTACTGGCCCTCGGTCGCCGCGATGTCGAGGCCGAAGCGCCGGAGCGCGATCATGTGCGGCTCGATGGTGCGGGTGCCGAGGTCGCAGCCGCCGGCGTAGGGCAGTTTGAAATTGTCCATGCGGTGCAGCAGCGGACCGAAGAACATGATGATGGAGCGGGTGCGGACGGCGGCCTCGGCGTCGATCGCCGCCATGTCCAGCTCGGCCGGCGGCACGATCTCCAGGTCGACCCCGTCGTTGATCCAACGGGTGCGTACGCCGATGGAGTTGAGCACCTCGAGGAGGCGGTAGACCTCCTCGATGCGGGCCACCCGGCGGAGCACCGTGCGGCCCTTGTTGAGCAGTGCGGCGCACAGCAGGGCGACGCAGGCGTTCTTGCTGGTCTTGACGTCGATGGCGCCGGAGAGGCGGCGGCCGCCGACGACCCGCAGGTGCATCGGCCCGGCGTAGCCCAGCGAGACGATTTCGCTGTCCAGGGCTTCACCGATACGCGCGATCATCTCAAGACTGATGTTCTGGTTGCCGCGCTCGATCCGATTGACAGCGCTCTGGCTGGTGCCGAGCGCCTCGGCGAGCTGCGTCTGCGTCCAGCCCCTGTGCTGGCGGGCGTCGCGGATGAGCTTGCCGATGCGTACGAGGTAATCGTCTGCCATGAGACTGAGGCTATCTCAGATATGAGATGGGGATTTACGTGAGTGGGCCATTCGGGTGATATTCCGTCAATAGGTCCATTATGTTCGCTTTGGTGGCCGGTCGCGCGTCTCTTCTGGTGGGGCGTGTCGTCGGCGTCGCGAGTCCGGGCGGGGTCGGGTCGGTGTCGCGGGGGTTGTGCGGCGGTTCGCCGGCGGCGGACTCGGTTCGTGGTGCGCGTGGCCGGTCGTGGTGTGCGTGGCCGGCGTCCGTCCGGTTGTGCGGGTGCTCGGTCGCCGCTCCCTTCGTCGCTCGGTCGGCCGTCCGGAGCGAGGCGCTCCATGCTCACCCTTGGTGTCGGCCTGCGTGCCGATAGTGGCGAAAAGGCGCCGCGGAGGCCGGTCGGGCCGTGTGGTGGGATCCTGATCTCGCAACGGACGCATCTGCTGATTACGGTGGATACGTATCCGTGTGTCCTGTTTCACAGGAGGAGACGCAGATGAGTACCCCCACCACCGCTCCCGCTCCGGCAGCCGCGCCCACCATCGCCGATCCCGGCCCGCTGGGTCTCGCCGCCTTCGCCGCGACCACGTGTGTGCTGAGCGTCTTCAACGCCGATCTGATCACCGACCCGGCGCTGATCGCAGTAGTCCTCCCGCTGGCCCTCTTCTACGGAGGACTGACCCAACTCCTCGCCGGAATGTGGGAGTTCCGCAAGGGCAACACCTTCGGTGCCACCGCGTTCGCCTCGTTCGGCGCGTTCTGGCTGTCGTACGCCGGTTTCGTGCGGTACATCGCGCCCGCGCTGCCCGTCGCGACCATCAACCAGGCGGCCGGCATGTTCCTGCTGGTGTGGGCGGTCTTCACGCTGTACATGACGGTCGCCGCGGCCCGCACGACCGGGGCCATCTTCTCGGTCTTCGTCACCCTGTCCGCGACGTTCGTCGTGCTGTGCATCGGCGAGTTCGCGCAGTCGCCCAACACCACGCAGGCCGGCGGCGCGCTCGGGCTGCTGACTGCCGTGTGCGCCTGGTACGCCTCGTTCGCCGGTGTCACCAACGCCACGTACAACCGCACCGTCGTGCCGGTCTTCCCGAACTTCGGGGAGCGCCTCGGGTTCCACGGCCACGGCCACGGGCCCTTCGCCGGAGCCCGGGCATGACCGGCGCGGGCGGCGAGACACTCTCCAACCTGCTGCGCGAGGAGCGGCGCTTCCCACCGCCCCCCGAACTGGCCGCCACGGCGAACGCCACCGCGGCGGACTACGAACGCGCCGAAGCCGACACCCTCGGCTTCTGGGCCGACCAGGCCGCCCGGCTGGACTGGGAACGCCCCTGGGACCAGGTCCTGGACTGGAGCCGGGCCCCGTTCGCCCGCTGGTTCACCGGAGGGCGCCTCAACGCGGCGTACAACTGCCTCGACCGCCACGTCGCGGCAGGCCACGGGGACCGGGTGGCCTTCCACTGGGAGGGCGAGCCGGGTGACACCCGCACGATCACCTACGCCGAACTGACGACCGAGGTGTGCCGGGCGGCCAACGCCCTGCTCTCCCTCGGCGTACGCACCGGCGACCGGGTGGCCATCTACATGCCGATGATCCCGGAGACGGTCGTGGCGATGCTGGCCTGCGCCCGCATCGGTGCCCCGCACACCGTCGTCTTCGGCGGCTTCTCCGCCGAGGCGCTGCGCGGCCGCATCCGGGACTGCGACGCCCGGGTCGTGATCACGGCGGACGGGGGCTACCGCAAGGGTGCGCCCTCGGCGCTGAAGCCCGCGGTGGACGACGCCGTGCGCGAGTGTCCCGACGTGCGCAGCGTGCTGGTGGTCCGGCGTACCGGTCAGGACGTCGACTGGGCCGAAGGCCGGGACGTCTGGTGGCACGAGCTGGTGGCCGCGCAGTCGCCGGAACACGAGGCGGAGGCGTTCGACAGCGAGCACCCGCTCTACATCATGTACACCTCCGGCACGACCGCCCGCCCGAAGGGCATCCTGCACACCACCGGCGGCTACCTCACCCAGGTGGCCTGGTCCCACTGGGCGGTGTTCGACGTCAAGCCGGAACGGGACGTGTTCTGGACGGCGGCCGACATCGGCTGGGTGACCGGACACTCGTACATCGTCTACGGGCCGCTGGCCAACGGCGTCACCTCGCTGCTGTACGAGGGCACCCCGGACACCCCGCACAAGGGCCGCTGGTGGGAGATCGTCGAGAAGTACCGGGCGACGATCCTGTACTGCGCTCCGACCGCGATCCGCACGTTCATGAAGTGGGGTGGCGAGGTACCGGCCGGATTCGACCTGTCCTCGCTGCGCATCCTGGGCTCGGTCGGCGAGCCCATCAACCCCGAGGCGTGGATCTGGTACCGCCACCACATCGGCTCCGACCGCTGCCCCGTGGTGGACACCTGGTGGCAGACGGAGACCGGGGCGCAGCTCATCAGCCCGCTGCCGGGAGTGAGCACCTGCAAGCCCGGCTCGGCGTTGCGCCCGCTGCCCGGGATCCGGGCCGACGTGGTCGACGACACGGGTGCGTCCGTGCCCAACGGCTCGGGCGGCTACCTGGTGCTCACCGAGCCGTGGCCGTCGATGCTGCGCACCATCTGGGGCGACGAGCAGCGCTACGTGGACACCTACTGGTCCCGCTTCCCCGGCATGTACTTCGCCGGGGACGGCGCGAAGAAGGACGAGGACGGCGACATCTGGCTGCTGGGTCGGGTCGACGACGTCATGAACGTCTCCGGCCACCGGATCTCCACCACGGAGGTCGAGTCCGCCCTGGTCTCGCACCCGCTGGTGGCGGAGGCGGCGGTGGTCGGCGCCAGCGACCCGACGACCGGGCAGGGCGTCGTGGCCTTCGTCATCCTGCGCGGCGACGCGGGGGACAAGGAGCCGGAGCAGGTGGCGTCCGAGCTGCGCGGGCACGTCGGCAAGGAGATCGGGCCGATCGCCCGGCCCCGGCAGATCCTGGTCGTGGCCGAGCTGCCGAAGACCCGCTCCGGGAAGATCATGCGGCGGCTGCTGCGGGACGTCGCCGAGCGCCGCGCGCTGGGCGACGTCACCACGCTGACGGACTCCTCCGTCATGGACGAGATCAGCCGGCGCCTGCCCGGGGGCGGAGCCGCACAGGACGAGGAGGCGTAGCCCGCGCGCGGGCGAACCGGGGGGGGGGGGGGGGGGGGGGGGGGGGGGGGGGGGGGGGGGGGGGGGGAGAAGGGGGGGGGAGGGAGGGGGGGGGGGGGGGGGGGGGG
>NZ_JBJZOJ010000056.1:0-49763 GCF_047200655.1 Streptomyces sp. MS06 | reverse complement strand
CCTCTCCAGTTCGGCGATGTCGAACTTGCCCATGGACATCATGGCTTTCGCGGCACGGGCGGCCTTCTGCGGGTCCGGGTCGTTGATCATGTCGAGCAGGCCCTCGGGAACGACCTGCCAGGAGACGCCGTAGCGGTCCTTCAGCCAGCCGCAGGGACCGCCCTCGCCACCGTTCTCGGTCAGCTTCGACCAGTAGTGGTCGACCTCGGCCTGGTCCGCGCAGAAGATCTGGAAGGAGATCGCCTCGCTGAACGTGAACTGCGGTCCGCCGTTGAGGGCGAGGAACTTCTGGCCGTTGGCCGTGAACTCCACGGCGAGTACCGAGCCCGCCGGGCCGGGGCCGGCGTCGGAGTGGCGGCCGACCCGGTCGATGCGGGAGTTCTCGAAGACCGACACGTAGTAGTTCGCGGCCTCCTCCGCCTGGCCGTCGAACCAGAGGCAGGTGGTGAATCCGTCGGACGCCATGAGGCACCTCCTGGGAATGGGAGCGGTAGCGCCGTCGCCGATGCGGACGCTGTCACCGGTGTAGACGGGAGCGGCCCGCCGAACTCATCGGTCCGGCGGCCGCGGATCGCCCAGCGCCCCGGCTGGTCGCGTCGCGGCTCGTCTCACACCGTTGCTGAGATCGTAGTCGGGTCTCGCCATTCCTGACATTCTTGGCATTTCGCCCCGGAAGCTCCGTCTCGTCACCAGAGTGCGAGCGCTTCGGCCTGAGTACGGTCCCTCGTCTCCGTCTCCGTCTCCGTCTCCGTCTGCCGCTGCTGCGGCAGGGCGCCGCCACCCGCCCGCGCCCGCCTCCGGCGCGCCCGGCGGTGCGGTACCCGCTGCCGGGCTCAGGCTCCGCCGCGGGGGCCTTCTGCCGGGGGCGAATCTGCGGCGGGCAGAGAGACCTCCCCCGGCAGAGGCGTCGGCCGGAGAGTGGTCGGTGCGGCGAGATACGCCGCACACGACGTACGAGGAGCGACGATGTCCCCACTCACGGCCGGCCTGGAGCCGGTCGCGCTGCCCCGGGCGGAGGAGGGCGGCACCCCCACCAGCCGCTTCGACGACGACCTGGCCGCCCAGTTGCTCGGTCGGCGGATCGTCCTCCTGGGCACCCGGGTCGACGAGGTCTCGGCGAACCGGGTCTGCGCCCAGTTGCTGGTCCTGTCCGGCGAGGACCCGCGCACCGACATCAGCCTGTTCGTCAACAGCCCCGGCGGCTCGGTCCACGCCGGCCTGGCGATCTACGACACCATGCGGCTGATCCCGAACGACGTGTCCACGCTGGCGATGGGGTTCGCCGCCAGCATGGGCCAGTTCCTGCTGGCCGTGGGCACTCCGGGCAAGCGGTACGCGCTGCCGCACGCGCGCATCATGATGCACCAGCCGTCGGCGGGGATCGGCGGGACCGCCGCGGACATCGAGATCCAGGCGGAGAACCTGGAGTTCACCAAGCGGGTCATCGAGCGGATCACCGCCGAGCACACCGGGCAGAGCCCGGAGACCATCTCGCGGGACGGCGACCGGGACCGCTGGTTCACGGCCGAGGAGGCCAGGGAGTACGGCATGGTGGACCGGGTGGTGCAGTCCCTCGCGGACGTTCACCCGGCCGCGTCGCGGCGACGGACGGGGCTGTAGGCGCATGGGTACGTACACGATTCCGCACGTCGTCGAGCGCACCCCGCAGGGCGAGCGCTCCTACGACGTCTTCAGCCGCCTGCTCAGCGAGCGGATCGTCTTCCTGGGCACCGAGATCGACGACGCGGTGGCGGGCGTCGTCATCGCGCAGCTGCTGCACCTGGAGGCGGCGGCTCCGGAGACCGAGATCGCGGTGTACCTCAACTCGCCCGGTGGATCGATCACTTCGCTGATGGCGGTCTACGACACGCTGCGGTTCGTACGGGCGCCGGTCGCCACCTTCTGCGTCGGGCAGGCGGCGTCCACGGCGGCCGTGCTGCTTGCCGCGGGGGACCCTGGACGGCGGTTCGTGCTGGAGCACTCGCGCGTGCTGCTCGGTCAGCCGGCCAGCGGTGGCAGTCAGGGCACGGTGTCCGATCTCGCCCTGCAGGCGAAGGAGATGGCCCGCATCCGCTCGCAGGTCGAGGAGGTGCTCGCCCGGCACACCGGGCACGACGCGGCGACACTGCGCGCGGACATGGACCGCGAGAAGGTGTTCACCGCCGAGGAGGCGGTGGCCTACGGACTGGCCGACGAGGTGCTCAGCCGGCGGCTCGCCGGGTGACACGCGGCGGGCTCCCCCCGGTCGAACGGCCGGGCGGAGTCCGCCGCGGCGCGGGCCGGGCGGAGTCCGCCGCGGTCAGGCCGCCAGGCAGAGTCCGTTGCGCGGGGCGGTGGACGCACCGGGGCGGGCGGACCGCCGCACGGACACGCCGGACAGCTCCGAGTGCGCCCGGGCCAGCAGGTCGCCCAGCCCGAGGCCGAGGGCCCGGGCGGCGGCCGCGAGGACCTCCGAGGAGGCCTCCTTGCGGCCGCGCTCGACCTCCGACAGGTAGGGCATGGAGATGCGGGCCGTGTCGGCGACGTCCTTGAGGGTGCGCTCCTGGGCGAGGCGCTCGCCTCGCAGGACCCCGCCGACCAGGTCGCGCCACAGCGGTTCGGGAGGTGGTCCGGCCTCGGCCGGGCGGGCGGTCGGCGGCCGCCCGCCCGGCGGAAGGGGCGGCGGGACACGGACGGTCTTCGGCGCTCGGTTGCTCACCGCCCCAGCCTAGGTTCCCGCCGTTCGGAAGAGGGAGGGGCAGGCGTTCCGCCCTGAGTGAAGTCGCGACGGGACGGCGTCGCGACGTCCCGGGGCGGAGCGACCGGCCGGCACCGGAGGTTTACTCCCGACATCGCCTTTCCGCCCCAACCGAGGCACACCGGGCATACGCCAATGGGGCCCGGGTAAGCGGACGTTGAGTGCAATCGTCGCTGCCCGCTCTCGTGGGAGGGAAGATCCGATGGCCACCGCCGCGGTCCGGCCGGAAGCAGAACTCACCAAGGACAGCACCGGGACGAGCACGGACGCGGGATCCCTGCCGGGCGTCGGGGACGCGCGCGACGTGGCACCCCGGGACGCACGGGAGCTGTCCCGCCGGTTCTTCCGCCGCCTGGCGGAGCTGGAGGAGGGGACGCACGGGTACCAGTACGTCCGCAACACGCTCATCGAGATGAACATGTCGCTGGTGCGGTTCGCGGCCGGCCGGTTCCGGAGCCGCGGTGACGACATGGAGGACGTCGTCCAGACCGGGATGATCGGTCTCATCAAGGCCATCGACCGGTTCGACCTGTCCCGGGAGGTGGAGTTCACCTCGTTCGCGCTGCCCTACATCGTCGGTGAGATCAAGCGCTTCTTCCGGGACACCACCTGGGCGGTGCACGTGCCGCGGCGCCTTCAGGAGTTGCGCGTGGAACTGGCCAGGGCGCGCGACGAACTGGCCGCCCGGCTGGACCGGGAACCGACGGTCGCGGAGCTGGCCACGCTGATGGACCTCTCCGACGACGAGGTGGTCGAGGCGCAGCTCGCCTCGAACGGCTACAACTCCGCCTCGCTGGACGCGGCCCTCACCGGTGACGGGGCGGAGGACGGCGAGGCGGTGCTGGCCGATTTCATCGGCGTGGAGGAGCAGCGGCTGGAGCTGGTCGAGGACTTCCGGTCGCTGGCGCCGCTCATGGCGGACCTGGGCGAGCGGGACCGCAGGATCCTCCATCTGCGGTTCGTGGAGGAGGCCACCCAGGCCGAGATAGGGAAGCAGCTCGGCTGCTCGCAGATGCACGTCTCCCGGCTGATCAAGCACATACTCACCCGACTGCGGGAGGGCATGCTCGGCGAGCTGGGATGCGCCTGACAGGGCGCATCCCGACGCGGGTGCGCCTGGGTGGCGCCTGCGCGTCCGGTGCACCCCGCGAGCGGCCGAGGTGCCGGTGACGGGGCGTCTGCGGCACCCGCTACGCAGCCGGCGGCGGGCGTTCAGCGCAGCGGTACGACGGCCCGCACCCGCTTGCCGACCGGGACGCGCTCCACGGTGATCTCCGTGGCCAGCACGCCGACTATCTCCAGGCCGTGCCGGCCGATGCGCTCCGGGTCGCGCGGGAACCGTACGGGCAGCGCGCCGCTGCTGTCGTACACGGAGACGGTCACCGCGGCGTCGGTGCCCTCCAGTTCCAGGATGTACGGGCCGCTGCTGTGCCGGTCGGCGTTGGTGACGAGCTCGCTCACCACCAGCAGCAGCTCCTCGCGGGTCCGGTCGCCGACGGCGGCGCACCACTCGGTCGTGAGCTGCTCGACGAAGCGCGCGGCCAGCGCACGGGCCTCCGCGATGCTCCCCGGTTCCCCGCTGTAGTGGGCCGCCCGTCTCAGTGGCTCCACGGGCACGTCGAAACCAGTCGGTATCACTGCCCCGCCCAGATACTCGGTCATGCGTGGTCTTCCTCGTTCTCCGGACCGGCCGGACTCTGCTGCACCTGTCCTCGTACCCCGTGCCGCGCCGGCCACTCCCCCTTCCGGGGCGGGGGTGGAGTGGGGTGCGTTACAGCTCGGCGAGGCCGCTCGACGGTCCCGGTGGGGCGGCGGCCGACCGGGACGCCGTTCCCGCCGCGGTGGCCGGGCTCGACAGGGGCGGCTGGGGTGCGGCCATCGTGTGCTCCGGTGCGGTGGCGGGCGCAAGCGGACGCGGACGGACCTCCCGGCGGGCGCCCGCCGGGCGCGCTGCTTAGCGTGGCGTTGTGAGCTCCCCCACCGCCTCCGTTCGGACATCCGCCCGTCACGGCTGGCCGCAGGCCGTCGCCGCCGCGGTGCTCGGTCTGCTCGCGATGGGCGCCACGGCGGCGCTGGGGCTGTGGGCGGCCGGTGCGGCGGATCTGCCGGACGGCGCCTTCGCGCGCGTGGTGGCGGCGACCGTGGTGACCGCCGTCGGCGGCAGCGTGGAGGTGTCGGGGAACGCCGGCGCACTCGCCGGCACCTCGGCCGGGATGACGGTGATGCCCCTGTCCGTCACCCTGGCCGGTGCCCTGGTGGTCGCGGCGGGCTTCCTGCGGCCGCTGCGGCACCGGGCGGTCGCCGGCGCCGGGGAGCTGGCCGGCTGGGCCGCGCGGATCGCGGTGGTGTGGCTGCTCGGGCTGCTCGGGTTCGCGCTCGCTGCCCGGCACACCTTCGCGATCCCGCTGGGGGACAACGTCCTGAGCGATCTCGGTGACCTGTTCGGCATCACGCCCGAGGTGGGTTTCCGCGCCGACGTCCCGGTTTCGGTCGTGTTCGGGTTGCTGTGGCTGGCCGGGGTGTTCGTGCTGGCCCTGCTGGTGGCGCGGGGCGCGCCGCTTCCGGGGCGGCTGCTGCGTTTCCAGGAGTCGGTGCGGCCGGCCGCGTACGCCATGGTGACGCTGCTGCTGGCCTGCGTCGCCGTCGGCCTCGTGATCGCCCTGGTGGTCGCCGCGACCCGCGGCCGTCCGGCGGAGACGTTCGCGGTGGTGCTGCTGGGCCTGCCGAACGTGGCCTGGCCGGCGCTGACCGTCGGCATGGGCGCCACCTGGAACGGACGGGTGGAGGGTCCGTTCGGGCTGCCCATGCCGCACGTGCTGGACGAGGTGCTGCGCACCCCGGACATCTCGGCGCTGAACCTCCGCACCCTCGCCGAGCACGACGGCCGGGTGTGGTGGCTGGTGGCGGCGACCGCGGTGCTGATGCTCGCGGCGGCCTTCGTGCTGGCGGCGCGTTCACCCGCCCGGATGCGGGCGTGGCAGCACGCCGTGCAGATGGCGGTGGCGTCGGCGCTGACGGTGTGGACGGTCTGCCTCGTCGCCCGGATCTCCGCGCACTACGGACTGTCCCTGCTGGGGCTGGGCGATCTGGGCGGTGGCCTGTCCGGTCGGCTGTTCCTGAGGCCGGAGACGGCGACGGCGGTCGGCCTGGCGCTGCTGTGGGGAGCGGTCACGGGATTCCTGGGGGCGCTGACGGCGACCGCGCTGCGGCGGCGCGGCCTGCTCCGCGAGGTCGGAGGACCGGCTCGGCCCAGCCCGGAGGGGACTTGAGCCCGCTGCCGGCCGGGGGGCGGGCGGCGAGGTCCACCTCGGTCAGCGGGTGCCCGCCGTCGGAGGCGCCGGTGCCGGGGTCCTCGGTGCCCGCGGCACGCAGCGCGGCGACGAAGGCGAGGCAGGAGTCGTACCGGTCGTCCGGGCTCTTGGCGAGGGTCCGGGCGAACACGGCGTCCAGGCCGACCGCCAGGTCCGGCCGGTCCTCGGTCGGCGGCGGCGGTTCGTCGTACTGGTGGGCCCACAGCAGGGCCATGTCGTCGTCGCGGCGGAACGGCGGGTGACCGGTCAGGCACTCGTGGACCACGCAGGCGAGGGCGTAGACGTCGCAGCGGCCGTCGACGGGCCGCCCGGAGATCTGTTCGGGGGCGACGTAGTCGAGGGTGCCGACGAACTGGCCGACGGTGGTGAAGCCGGTCAGCGACAGCGACTTCTTGGTCAGTCCGAACTCGGTTAGGCGACGGGCACCAGGAGCGGCGGCGCCGCCCGCTGCATGCGCAGGGCGTCGACGGACTCGGCGAGCAGTTCGTACTCGGTGGTGTCGTCGCTGGTGGCGATGCGCACCAGGCGCCCGCCGGCCAGCTCGTCGGCGACCTGCCCCTGCCGGTCGGGGTCCGCGCACCAGGCCCGCAGCACGCCCGGCACGTCGGTCACGGTGTCGGCGACCGGGACCAGCGCGCCGGTCGGGAAGTGCGGCCCGCCCGGCTCCGGGTCGAGCCGGTCGGCGATCCAGCAGGCCCGGTCGCGCAGCCACCACAGGGCCAGGGCCAGGGTGGGCGCGCGGTAGGTGCCGAGCGGTACTCCGATGCGCCGGCCGTCGCAGACTCCGTACGCCGTGACATGGCACAGGAACTCGTCGTGCACGTCTCACTCCCCCGTCGCGCCTCGCCCGCCTGGCGGCGTCGCCTCTCCCTGCCTGCGGCTTGTGTGCGGTGCACTACTGCTCGTGTTCGAGTATGTTCACCGCTGAACCACAGTCACCATGCTTTTCGGCCAGTCTCCTGGCATATTCACCGGGCCGACTGGCCGAAACAAGGCAACCGGTGTCCGCTCCCGGGCGCGGGGGGCCGCCGGGGGGACCGCGGGGACGGCGATGACCTGGGAGGTAGCGGAACCGCCCGGACCGGGCCGCCCGGCAGGGTGGCCGCCCCGGGTCGCCGCGGGCGGCGAGCCGCCGCCGGGGTCGGTCGAGCCGCTGCCGGGGTGGTCGAGGCGCGGCCGAGAGCGCCGAGCCGCGGTCGGGGTCCTCCCCCGGCCACGGCTCGGCCCTTGCGTACCGCGGTGCCTCAGCCCTTGAGGACGGCGTCGATGCGGGCGAGTTCCTCCGCGTCGAAGTCCAGGTTGCGGGTGGCCGCGATGCTGTCCTCAAGCTGCCGCGGGCTGCTCGCCCCGACGAGGGCGGAGGTCACCCTGCCGCCGCGCAGCACCCAGGCCAGCGCCATCTGGGCCAGCGACTGGCCGCGGGCCCCGGCGATCTCGTCGAGCCGGCGCAGCCTGGCGACCAGGTCCTCCGTGACGGCGTCGGCGTTCAGGAACGGGCTGTCCCCGGCGGCGCGGGAGCCGTCCGGGATGCCGTCGAGGTAGCGGGAGGTCAGCAGGCCCTGCTTCAGCGGGGAGTAGGCGATGGACCCGACCTGCAGCTCGTCGAGGGCGTCGAGCAGGCCCTCGTCCTCGGGCCGGCGGTCGAGCATCGAGTAGCGCGGCTGGTGGATCAGCAGCGGGGTGCCCAGTTCGCGGAGGATGCGGGCCGCCTCGCGGGTCTGCTCCGCGGAGTAGTTGGAGACGCCGACGTAGAGGGCCTTGCCCTGCTGCACCGCCGAGTGCAGGGCGCCCATCGTCTCCTCCAGCGGAGTGTCCGGGTCCGGGCGGTGCGAGTAGAAGATGTCGACGTGATCCAGGCCCATCCGCTTCAGGCTCTGGTCGAGCGAGGACAGCAGGTACTTGCGCGACCCCCACTCGCCGTACGGACCGGGCCACATCAGGTATCCGGCCTTGGTGGAGACGACCAGTTCGTCGCGGTAGGACGCGAAGTCGTCCCGCAGGGCCTCGCCGAGCGCCAGTTCGGCGGCACCGGGCGGCGGGCCGTAGTTGTTGGCGAGGTCGAAGTGGGTGACGCCCAGGTCGAAGGCGCGCCGGAGGATGGCCCGCTGGGTCCGGGCCGGCCGGTCCGGACCGAAGTTGTGCCACAGCCCGAGCGACAGTGCGGGGAGTTTCAGTCCGCTGCGTCCGGTGCGCCGGTAGGGCAGGTCCGCGTAGCGGTCGGGGTGTGCGGTGTACAACGCGACTCCATGGATGACGGGCGTGGGCACGGTGGTGAGGGGTTCGCCGGAAAGCGGTACCCACTCTGCGCGAGCTGCGGGCCAGCGGTCCAACAGAAGAATCCGATGGGATTCAGCGGATAACCTTCTCAATCATGGAACTGCGTCATCTGCAGCACTTCACCGCGGTCGCCGAGGAACAGCACTTCACCCGGGCGGCCGAACGGCTGATGGTGTCCCAGTCCGGACTGTCGGCGTCGATCCGCGCCCTGGAGCGGGAACTGCAGTCCGCCCTGTTCGTGCGCACGACACGCCGGGTGACGCTCACCGAGGCCGGACGGGCGCTGCTGCGCGAGGCGGAACGGATCCTGGCCGGGGTGCGGGCCGCGCACGAGGCGGTGGCCGCGGTGCAGGGCGTGCTGCGCGGCACCCTGTCGCTGGGGACCGAGCAGTGCATCGCCGGAGTGAACGTGGCGGGCCTGCTGGCCGCCTTCCGGCGCCGCCACCCGGACGTCGAGATCCGGCTGCGGCAGACCGGTTCCGGCGCACTGGCCGAGGAGGTCGCCGCCGGACGCCTCGACCTGGCGTTCGCGTACAGCCCCCAGGCCGACACCGGCCAGTTGCGCTCCGTGCCGCTGGCCGGCGAGCCGATGACGGTGCTCTGCCATCCCACGCACCGGCTCGCGGCGGCCGGCGCGGCCGTCGCACCGCGGGAGCTGGGGGGCGAGGTCTTCGTCGACTTCCACCCGGACTGGGGGCCGCGGCGGGCCACCGACGCCGCTTTCGCGGCCGCGGGCGTGCGGCGCACCGTCGCGCTGGAGGTGAACGACGTGCACAGCCTGCTGGACCTGGTGGACGAGAACCTCGGCGTCGCCGTCGTACCGCGCCACTTCCGGGACAAGCGCCCCTCGCTCACCGCGCTGCCGGTCAGGTGCGGTGACGAGACCGCCTACGCGACGGCCGCGCTGCTGCCGCCGCAGCAGTCCACCAGCCCGGCGGCACGGGCCCTGATGGCGCTGCTGGACACGGGCAGCGGCTGAGCGGCGGCTGAGCGATCGTGGAGTCATGCATGCCAAGGACATCCTCATCGAGGGCTACGGCCGCATCCGCGAAGAGGTGCACGCCGCCGTCGCCGGCCTCGGCCCGGACGAACTCAACGCCCGCCCCTCCCACGAAGCCAACTCCGTCTCCTGGCTGGTCTGGCACCTCACCCGCATCCAGGACGACCACATCGCCGACGCCTTCGGCCTGGAGCAGGTGTGGCTGTCGCGGGACTGGCACCGGGCCTTCGGCCTCGGCCTGCCGCGCCTCGACACCGGGTACGGTCACGGCCCGCAGCAGGTCGGCGAGGTCCGCGTCGACTCCGCCGACCTGCTGACCGGCTACTACGACGCCGTGCACGAGCAGTCGCTCCAGGCCCTGCGCGGACTGACCGCGAAGGACCTGGAGCGTGTCGTGGACAAGCGCTGGGACCCGCCGGTCACCCTGGGCGTACGGCTGGTCAGCGTCCTGTCGGACGACCTCCAGCACGTCGGGCAGGCGGCCTACGTGCGCGGGCTGCTTCAGCAGAGGTCCGCGTAGCCCGGCAGGACGACGTCCTCGATCAGCGCCCTGCGCTCGTCGAACGGGATGAAGGCGCTCTTGACCGCGTTCACCGTGACGGCCCGCAGGTCCTCGGCGGTCCAGCCGGCCTGCTCGACCAGCAGGGACATCTCCCGGGTCATGGTCGTGCCGGACACCAGTCGGTTGTCGGTGTTGACGGTGACCCGGAAGCCGAGGTCCTTCAGCGCGGTGATCGGGTGCCCGGCGATCGAGGCGGCGGCGCCGGTCTGGAGGTTGGAGGTCGGGCACATCTCCAGCGCGATCCGGCGGTCGCGGACCCAGCCGGCCAGCCGGCCGAGCTTGCCGTCCACGATGTCCTCGGTGATCCGCACACCGTGCCCGATCCGCTGCGCGCCGCACACCTGGATCGCCTGGTGGATGCTGGGCAGGCCGTGCGCCTCCCCGGCGTGGATGGTGAACGGCACGCTCTCCCGGCGCAGGTGCTCGAAGGCGGCCAGGTGGTCGGCGGGCGGGAAGCCGTCCTCCGCGCCCGCGATGTCGAAGCCGACGACACCGGCGTCGCGGTGGGCGACCGCCAGCTCGGCGACCTCCCCGGTCCGGTCGAACATCCGCATCCCGCAGAGCAGGGTGCCCACCCGCACCGGAGTGCCGGCGGCGGCCGCCTTCGCCATTCCCGCGGCCAGGCCCTCCTGCACGGCGACGACGACCTCCTCCAGGGTCAGTCCGCCCCGCACCATCAGCTCGGGGGCGTAGCGCACCTCGCCGTACACCACGCCGTCGGCGGCGAGGTCGAGCACGTACTCCTCGGCGGTGCGCAGCAGGCCCTCGCGGCTCTGCATCACGGCGAGGGTGTGCTCGAAGGTGGCTATGTAGCGGACCAGGTCGCCGGAGCCGGCGGCCTCGACGTACCAGGCGGCCAGCTCGCCGGGGTCGGTGGTGGGCAGCGGGTGGCCGGCCTGCGCGGCGAGTTCCACGACGGTCGCGGGGCGCAGCCCGCCGTCCAGGTGGTCGTGCAGGACCGCCTTGGGCAGGCGGCGCAGGGTGTCGGCGTCGATACGGTGGGCGGGAGCGGTCATGAGCGGGCGTTCCTCGTGGTGGTGCGGTTCCTCGGGCGGCGGGTGCCGCCTCAGGCGGTGGCGGGTTGGAGCAGGTCCCAGCGGTTGCCGTACAGGTCGCGGAAGACGGCGACGGTGCCGTACGCCTCCGTGCGGGGCTCCTCCAGGAAGGTCACGCCCGCCGAGGTCAGGCGGGCGTGGTCGCGGGCGAAGTCGTCGGTGTGCAGGAAGAAGCCGACCCGCCCGCCGGTCTGGTCGCCGACGCGGGCCCGCTGGGCGCCGTCCTTCGCACGGGCCAGCAGCAGAGCGGTGGCGGCGCGGTCGCCGCCCGGTTCGACGACGACCCAGCGGGAGCCGTCGGGGCGCGGCGAGTCCTCGGCGAGACGGAACCCGAGGGCGCCGGTGTAGAAGCCGATCGCCTCGTCGTAGTCGTCGACGACGAGGGTGACCAGGGCGATGCGTCTCATCGGGAACCTTCCGGTGCGGGCGGTTGACGGGAGAGGTTATACGTAAAACCCCGCGGGATGCCAGTCCCTCCGGACGGACCGCGGGCAGCGGGAAGGGCAGCGGGGTGGGACGACTCAGCGGCGGGCCAGGCGCCGCACGGCGACGACCACCTGCAGGGCGGCAGCCGGGCGCAGCAGGACGGGGCGCGGCCGCTCCGGCACGGCCCCGCGCCGCAGCGCCACGTCGGTCACGACGACCACCGGCAGCGCCCAGGCGGCGACGGCCGCCGTCCGTACGGTGCGGCTGGGGTCGTGGCGCAGGGTGAACCAGGTCCAGAAGGCGGCATCGGCGAAGGTGTCGGCGTGGTCGCCGAAGGGGGACGTCGTCCCCCGGCGACGGGCGAGGCTTCCGTCGGCGACGTCCAGGGCGATCGCCAGGACGCCGCAGGCCCTGCCGGAACCGCCGGGCAGGGCGGGGAGGTTGGCACGCAGCAGGGTCACGAGATCCGCGGCGGCCAGGCGGTTGCGGTGCTCCAGCAGTCCGAGGTGCAGGACGGCCATACCCCAGCCGGCCACCACCCAGCGCCGTCCGGGCCGCCGGCCGGCCGCCGCGGCGTACAGCACGGCGTGCACGGCGGTGAGTTCGGCCAGGGCCCGCGGGCGCCGGGAGGCCTGGCGCAGCGACCGGCGTGCGGCCCGTCCGAGGAAGCGCATGGCGGCTGACGGCACGGGGCCGGCCTCACGCAGGTCGGCCAGCAGCGCGTTCGTCGCGGCGCGGCTGTCGCCGGTCCCGGACACGGGCACCACGTCCTTCCGTCCTCCGCCGGTTGCCGGCGCTCGGAACCGGGGGCGACACGGAGCGGGGACGGTGAGCGCGCTCACTGATCGGCGGGCCGGTACGGCTTAGCGTCGCACGGGAGACGGGAACGGACGAGTGGAGAGGTCGGGGCGATGGTGCGGATCGGTGGGGCGGCGGCGGTGGCCGCGGCCGGCTCGGCCCTGGCGGCCGGGTACCTGGGGTTGGTGACCGGAGCGATGCCGCTGGATGTGGGGGTGGGCCGGCGCACCCGCCCGCTCGGTCCGCGGCGGTTCGACATCGCCGCGCCGCGTGGGACGGTGTTCGAGGTGATCGCCCAGCCCTACCTCGGCCGGGCGACCCGGGCCGCGCGAGAGAAGGTCACGGTGCTGGAGCGGGGCAGCGACATGGTGCTCGCCGCGCACCGCACGCCGGTCGCCGGTGGGCGGCTGACGGCGACGACGGTGGAGACCGTGCGCTTCACCCGGCCCGCCCGGATCGACTTCCGCCTGGTGCGCGGTCCCGTCCCGGCGGTCACCGAGACCTTCGAACTCGCCGAGCAGGAGTCGGGGACGCGGCTCGTGTACCGCGGCGAACTGGGTACCGACCTGTGGGCGCTCGGCCGGTGGTGGGGCGATGCCGTCGCCGCGCGCTGGGAGACCGCCGTCGAGGCCACGCTGACCGCGGTGGCGCGGGAGGCGGAGCGGCGCGCAGCCCTCGGTGGACCGGCGTAGGTGCGTCCGCCCCGGCAGGCCCCGCGGGGCGGTACGCGTCGCCCCGATCGTCAGGCTCCGGCGGGTGCCCCCGGCGCGTCCGGTCCGGCCGGCCCCGCCCCACCCGCACTGCCTGCGGGCGGCACCCCTGATCGTGGCGCCGTCCGGTGAGTGAAGGAAACCCGTACACGAAGGAGCTCCGCATGGCCCAGGCATCCGAGCCCCGGCGCAAGACGGACCGCGACGAGGTGTTCGTGGAGTTCACCAAGTCCGTCTGCCCGCTGTGCAAGACACCCGTCGACGCCCAGGTCAACATCCGCGACGACAAGGTCTACCTGCGTAAACGATGCCGCGAGCACGGGGAGTTCGAGGCGCTGGTGTACGGGGACGCCGAGGAGTACCTGTCGTCGGCCCGCTTCAACAAGCCCGGCACCGTCCCGCTCGTCTTCCAGACCGAGGTGAAGGACGGCTGCCCCAGCGACTGCGGGCTGTGCCCGGAGCACAAGCAGCACGCGTGCCTGGGCATCATCGAGGTGAACACCGGCTGCAACCTGGACTGCCCGATCTGCTTCGCCGACTCCGGCCACCCGTCACGCGAGTCCCCCGGTGCGAGCGGTGCCGAGAGCGGACCCGAGGGCGGCGGAGGCTACTCCCTCTCCCGCGAGCAGTGCGCGACCATGCTCGACGCCTTCGTGGAATCCGAGGGGGAGGCGGAGGTGGTGATGTTCTCGGGCGGGGAGCCCACCATCCACAAGCACATCCTCGACTTCGTCGACCTCGCCCAGACCCGTCCGATCAGGAACGTCACCCTCAACACCAACGGCATCCGCCTGGCCACCGACAGAGCGTTCGTCGCCGCGCTCGGCGAGCGCAACCGGGTGCCCGGCAGATCGGTCAACATCTACCTGCAGTTCGACGGCTTCGACGAGCGCACCCACCTTCGGATCCGGGGCCGCGACCTGCGGTCGTTCAAACAGCGGGCGTTGGACAACTGCGCCGAGGCCGGGCTGACCGTCGCGCTCGTCGCCGCCGTCGAACGCGGCCTCAACGAGCACGAACTCGGGGCCGTCATCGAGTACGGGATCGACCACCCCGCCGTCCGCTCGGTGGTGTTCCAGCCGGTCACCCACTCGGGCAGACACCTGCAGTTCGACCCGCTGGACCGGCTCACCAACCCCGACGTGATCCGCCTCATCGGCGAGCAGCGCCCGGACTGGTTCCGCAAGGGCGACTTCTTCCCGGTGCCGTGCTGCTTCCCGACCTGCCGCTCCCTCACCTACCTTCTGGTGGACGGCGAACCGGGGGACCGCACCGTGGTGCCCATCCCCAGGCTGCTGAACGTGGAGGACCATCTCGACTACGTCACCAACCGGGTCATGCCCGATCCCGCGATCCGCGAGGCCCTGGAGAAGCTGTGGTCGGCCTCCGCGTTCATGGGCGCGGCGACGACCGGGGAGAAGCTGCGGGCGACGGCCGAGGCCCTGGACTGCACCGGGGGCGGTTCCGCAGCCGTCGGCGGTGGGGGAGGCTGCGGCATCGACCTGCCCGAAGCGGTGAAGGACCTCGACGACAAGGCGTTCATGATCGTCGTGCAGGACTTCCAGGACCCCTACACCCTCAACGTCAAGCAGGACCGTCCGCACCGCGGGCGCCGGAGAAGGGAGGCTCCCGTCATGAGCCTGCCGCCCGGCGGAGAGGAGCTGAAAGCGTGCTGCGCCGCCGCGTACGCCTCCGACATCGTCGCCCTCCTCCTCGGCGACTCGTACCATCCCGGGGGCTCCGCCCTGACCCGCCGCCTCGCCGACGGCCTCGGCCTGACCCCGGGTGCGCGGGTCCTCGACGTCGCCTCCGGCCGCGGCACCACCGCCCTGCTGCTGGCCGACGCATACGGCGCCGAGGTCGACGGGGTGGACTACGCACCGGCGAACACCGCCCTCGCCCGGGGCGCCGCCCGGGCGGCCGGGCTCGCCGACCGGGTGCGGTTCACCACCGGCGACGCCGAGCAGTTGCCCTCGCCCGGCGGCGCGTTCGACGCCGTGGTGTGCGAGTGCGCGCTGTGCACCTTCCCCGACAAGGCCCGGGCCGCAGCGGAGTTCGCCCGTGTCCTGCGGCCGGGCGGCCGTCTCGGCCTCACCGACGTCACGGTCGACCCGGCCCGGCTGCCGCCCGAGTTGTCCGGTCTCGGCGCGCGGATCGCCTGCATCGCCGATGCCCGGCCGCTCCGCGAGTACGTCGGGATCCTGGCCGGTGCGGGCCTGCGCACGCTCCGTACCGAGCGCCACGACGAGGCGGTGCTGCGGATGATCGACCAGATCGAGGCGCGGCTGGACCTGCTGCGCATCACGGCCTCGGCCCGCCTCGACGAGGCCGGTGCGGACCTCGCGGCGGCTCCGGCCGTTCTCGACGCCGCCCGTGCGGCGGTCGCGGACGGCGTGCTCGGCTATGCACTGCTGATCGCCGAGCGCACCCCGCAGTGAGGTGGAGCGCGGGCCGGAGGGACATGCCGCCGAGCGGCACTCCCGGCGCGTCCTCTTGCCCGGCAGGTCCGGTCGACGGCGCGGTGCACCACTGCCCGGTCGGCAGCCTCGCCGCGCGGGTCCACCGGGGGCGGCGTCCCGTCAGTCCCGGGCCGTTTCCGCGGCCGGCGCCGGGCCTAGCGCCGCCGACAGCCGCGACAGCAGGGCGCGGAGCAGTTCCTCGTCGCCCTCGCCGATCGGGGGCCAGTCGGCGCGCACGGCCCGGTCGACGCGCCGCCAGTACTCCTGCCCGCGCGGGGTCAGATGGGCGAGGACCCTGCGCCGGTCCAGGGGGTCGACGCGGCGGTGCACCAGATTGCGGTCGACGAGCTGGTCGACCAGCTTGGTGAGGGTCGGCGCGGGCAGGAAGGCCGCCTCGGCTATCGCCGTCATGTGGTGCCCGGCCCCGTCGGACAGCACGGCCAGCACGCGCCACGCCTCCAGGGTGCAGTCCTCGCCGAGGAGGGCGGTCTCGAGCCGGCGCGCGGTCAGGCGTTCGGCCCGCGTGAGGAGCTGCACCAGATGGTCGGGGCGGCGCGGAGATGAAGCGGGCATCCTGCTCCTAGGTCACGGCGTGGGTACATCGTAGGAGATGCGGGGGCGGGGGCCGGCGGGGCGAAGGACGCACGACGGCCGCAGGGGCCGTCAAGCGGCCCGGCGCCCTCGCGTGTCCCGCCGAGCCGGCGGAGCGACGTCCTCGTCGACACGGTGGCGCCCGGTGCGAGGGCATCCTCCGTACGGCGGCTACTCGCGGCCGCGCACGCGCCGGTCGTACTCCGCGGCCGGCTCCAGACCCGCCGCGGCGCGCCGGGCGTCCAACCGGTCGGGCTCGGTCACGGGAAGCGGCCGCGGGTTCCCGTTCGGGTCGCTGGTGTACTGGGTCCCGTACACCTGAGGCTCGCCGGCGGCGACGCGGACCCGGTCGGTGAGGTACGCGAGGTGGCACGGCAGGGCCTCCCCGGCTTCGACGGCGCCCCGGAGGAGGTCGAGTACCCGGCGCTGGAAGCCGGGAGCTGCGTCTGCGTGCTGCGCCAGGAGCCATGCCTCGTCGGCCCCCTGCTCACCGACCAGGGTGATCCCCGGCCAGCCGTGCTCCTCGACGACCCGCTTCAGCCAGGCTGTGTTGTCCGCGTCGATCCGGACCAGTTCGCGGCCGTCGCCGCCCTCGAGCGCGCGGCGGCGGGCGGCCTGGTCCTGCTCGGCGCGGCGGTGGAACTCGGCGGCGAGTTCGTGGTTCATCGTTCGGGCCTCCGCAGTCGTTCCGGTGGATGCTCCCCTGGCCGGCGGGCCGCAGGAGCGGGGGCGGTTCGCGTGCTTCGTGACGCCGGTGTGCCCGCCGGTGCGCGGTGGATCCGGCGGGCGAGGTGTCGCTCGAGGCAGCGGGACGTCCTTCTTGGCTCTGCCCTTCGTTCCCGCCCCTGGAACCCGGGGGGCGCGGGGCACCAGACTCTCCCCCATGACAGCCACCACCGAAGAACGCTGGGAGCCCACCCACGGCGCCCCCTACCGCCCGGTCCCCTACCGCCCGGAGCGCATGGAGCCCGCGGAGTCCCTGACCCGTGCGGCGGAGCTGCGCGACCGCATGCGGCAGCGGCGCACGGTGCGCCGGTTCTCCTCCGACCCGGTGCCGGCGCAGGTCGTACGGGACGCCATCGCCTGCGCGGCCACGGCGCCTTCCGGTGCGCACCAGCAGCCCTGGACCTTCGTCCTGGTCCGGGACCCGGAGATCCGCAGGCGCATCCGCGAGGAGGCCGAGCGCGAGGAGCGGACCTCCTACGACGGCAGGCTCGGCGAGGAGTGGCTCGCCGCCCTGCGCCCGCTGGGCACGGACGCGGTGAAGACGCACCTCACGGACGCGCCGGCGCTGATCGTGGTCTTCCAGCAGCGGTACTGGCTGGGTGAGGACGGGGCCAAGCGCAAGCACTACTACGTGGACGAGTCCGTGGGCATCGCGGTCGGCATGCTGCTGTCCGCCCTGCACCTGTCGGGCCTGGCCGCGCTGATCCACACGCCCAGCCCGATGCGGTTCCTCTCCCAGGCGCTGGGGCGCCCGGAGAACGAGAAGGCCTTCGCGGTGATCCCGGTCGGCTATCCGGCGGAGGACTGCGAGGTGCCGGACCTGAAGCGGAAGGCGCTGGACCAGGTGATGCTGGAGGTCTGACGGGCGCCCGGGGTGCGAGCGCTCCCGCCCTCCGGCGGGAGGCGGGGCTGGAGTTCACCCGGTGGACCCGAAATCATGGCGCCATGTTCCGGCACGTGCCCCCTGTCCCCGAGTGGTTCACCGCCGACGGTTCGGCGCTCGGCGTGGCGCTGGTCTTCCCCCTGCAGGGACCCGCGGGGATCTTCGGGCCGGCCTGCGAACTCTGCGCGCGGCTGGCCGCCGAGGAGGTCAACCGCGCGGGCGGGGTCCTCGGCCGCGAGCTGCGGCTGCTGCCCGTGGACGGCGGGGCGCCGCCGCGCGAGGTCGCCGACCGGGTGGCCGCGCTGGTCGATCTGGGGGTCGTCCAGGGCGTCACGGGCTGGCACATCTCCTCGGTCAGGCGGGCGCTGGCGCCGAGGATCGCCTCTCGCGTGCCGTACGTCTACACCGCGCTCTACGAGGGCGGGGAGCGGACCGCCGGCGTCTTCCTCACCAGCGAGACGCCTCGCGACCAACTGCGCCCGGCGATGGACCTGCTGACCCGGGAGCGCCGGGTGCGCCGCTGGTTCGTCGTCGGCAACGACTACGTGTGGCCGCGGCGTACGGCGCGGGCGGCGCGCGCCTATGCGCGCCGGTGCGGTGCCGGGATCGGCGGCGAGGCCTATCTGCCGCTGGGCACCGACGACTTCGGGCCCGTACTGCGGCGCATCGAGCACGCGGAGGCGGATGCGGTGCTGATGCTGCTGGTCGGCAGCGACGCGGTGCGGTTCAACCGCGCGTTCGCCGCTCGCGGGCTGCCCGCCCGCTGCCTGCGGCTGAGCACGCTGATGGACGAGAACATGCTGCTGGCCAGCGGCCCGGCAGCCACTGCGGACCTGTACAGCACGGCCGGCTTCTTCGCCTCGCTCGCCAACCAGGACACCCTCGACTTCCACGGCCGGTACGCGCGCCGCTACGGCATCGAGGCCCCGGTGCCCGGCAGCCTCGGCGAATCCTGCTACGAGGGGGTGCTGCTGCTGGCGGCGCTGCTGGAGCGGGCCGGAACACTCGACATGGGGGCGATCGGGGCGGCGGCCGACACGGTGTCGTACGAGGGGCCCCGCGGACTGCTGCACCTGCGGGGGAGCCATGTGCGGCAGCGGATCTACCTGGCGCGTGCGGACGGCCCGGATTTCGACGTGGTCACGGAACTGGATACCGGCGGCCCCCGCCCTTGACAGCTCTCGCCGGCACCAAGATACTTCCCGCGGAAAGTAATGAGAATGCTCCGGCGAATTGTGAATTCAGGATCTGAATACACGTCACAGACCGTCGGGGCATTTTTTGTTGCCTCCGGGAAAGTATCGCGAAACACCCCTGAAACAGGGCGACTTGAAGCTGTGGACCGCACTTCAGGAGGAGGTCGTCCTCCACACCCGAGGGGGTTCATTTGTTCAGCGGTCCCAGCAGTTCCCGCAGTTCCCGCAGTTCCAGCTCTTCCGCGATGCTCCGCCGCCGCTTCCTGGCCGGGGGCGCCGCGCTCGCCGCCGTCGTGGCGCTGTCCGCGTGCGGCGCCAAGACCGGCGCGGGCGCCCCGTCGTCCGACAAGGGCGCGGAGATCGACGTCAGCGGCGACACGGTCAAGGTCGGCCTGCTCAACTCGCTCTCCGGCACCATGGCGATCAGCGAGGTGACCGTACGCAACTCGCTGCTGCTGGCGATCGACGAGATCAACGCCTCCGGCGGGGTGCTCGGCAAGAAGATCAAGCCGGTGAGCGAGGACGGCGCATCCGACTGGCCCACCTTCGCCGAGAAGGCGGCCAAGCTCATCAAGAACGACCACGTCGCGGCGACGTTCGGCTGCTGGACCTCCGCCAGCCGCAAGGCCGTCAAACCGGTGTTCGAGAAGAACCGGTCGCTGCTCTTCTACCCCGTGCAGTACGAGGGCCTGGAGGAGTCGCCGTACATCTTCTACACCGGCGCGACCACCAACCAGCAGATCGTGCCGGCCCTCGACTACCTCAAGAGCCAGGGCAGGAAGCGGCTCTACCTGGTCGGCAGCGACTACGTCTTCCCGCGCACCGCCAACAAGATCATCAAGGCGTACGCGAAGGCCAACGGCATGCAGATCCTCGGCGAGGACTACGCCCCGCTGGGCTCCACGGAGTTCAGCACGATCGCCAACAAGGTGAAGGCCTCCAAGGCGGACGCGGTCTTCAACACCCTCAACGGCGACTCCAACGTGGCCTTCTTCAAGGAGTACAAGTCCGCGGGCCTGACGGCCGCGAGCATGCCGGTGGTCTCGGTGTCGATCGCCGAGGAGGAGGTCAAGTCGATCGGTGCGCAGTACCTGGCGGGGCAGTTGACGGCCTGGGACTACTACCAGACCACCCCGGGCGCGGCGAACGAGAAGTTCGTGAAGGCCTACAAGGCCGAGTACGGCCGGGACAAGCCCACCAGCGACCCGATGGAGGCCGCCTACACCTCGGTCTACCTGTGGAAGGCGATGGTCGAGAAGGCGAAGTCGTTCGACCCGGAGAAGGTGAAGGCCGCGTCCGACGGGATCACCTTCGACGCACCTGAGGGCACCGTCACCGTCGACGGGGCCTCGCAGCACATCTACAAGACCGCGCGGATCGGGAAGATCGGCACCGACGGTCTGATCACCCAGGTGTGGGACTCCGGCGAACCCATCAAGCCGGACCCGTTCCTCAAGGGCTACGCATGGGCCTCCGGGCTGTCCTGACCGTCCGCCGCGCAGGGGGCCGCGCCGCCGCCGGCCCCCTGCCCCGCCCCTTCGGAGCCGCCCCGTGACCGTGGTCCTCGGTCAGACCTTCACCGGCATCTCGATCGGTGCCGTCCTGCTGCTCATCGCGCTCGGCCTGTCCCTCACCTTCGGCCAGATGAACGTCATCAACATGGCCCACGGCGAGTTCATCATGGCGGGCGCCTACACCACGTACGTCCTGCAGAAGTCCATTTCCGCCGCGGGAATTTCGCTGATCGTCGCTCTTCCCGTGGCATTTCTCGTCTCCGGTACCCTCGGCGCCCTGCTCGAATGGCTGCTCATACGCCGGCTGTATCTGCGGCCACTCGACACCCTTCTCGTCACGTGGGGCGTTTCGCTGATGCTCCAGCAACTCGCCCGCGACGTATTCGGTGCACCGAACGTGCAGACCCGTGCGCCGGAAATCCTCACCGGCAACCTCACGCTCGTCGGCGGCGACGATCCGCTCACCGTCGCCAGCAGCCGGCTGTTCATCCTCGGGCTGGCGGTCGCGGCGGTGGTCGCGCTGTCGCTCACCCTGCGGCTGACGCCGCTGGGCCGGCGGATCCGGGCCGTGGTCCAGAACCGCGACCTGGCCGAGGTGTCCGGCGTCTCCACCTCCCGGGTGGACCGCACCGCCTTCTTCATCGGCTCCGGGCTCGCCGGCGTCGCCGGGGTGGCGCTCACCCTCGTCGGCCCGATCGGGCCCACCATGGGCACCCACGTCATCATCGACGCCTTCCTGGTCATCGTGGTCGGCGGGATCGGGCAGCTCAAGGGCAGCGTCATCGTCGCCTTCGTGCTCGGGGTGCTGCAGTCGGTGCTGGAGTACTCCACCACCGTGAGCGTCGCCAAGGTGCTCGTCCTGGTCGCCATCGTGGCGTTCCTCCAGTGGCGGCCCCAGGGGCTGTACACGCTGCGCACGAGGAGTCTGGTATGACCGCCCCGCCCTCCCACCGCACGGGCCCCCTCCGCGGCCGCCCGGCACGCACCTGGGCCGGCTTCGCGGGCGCTGCGGTGCTGCTGTTCGCCGTGGCGCCGCTCGCGCTGTCCGACTTCCGGCTCTCCCTGCTCGCCAAGTACCTGTGCACGGCCCTGGTCGCCGTCGGCATCTGCCTGGCCTGGGGCCGCGGGGGGCTGCTGACCCTGGGCCAGGGCGTGTTCTTCGGGCTCGGCGGCTACGCCATGGCGATGCACCTGAAGCTCGCCGACGCGGGGCCGGGCAACCTCCCCGACTTCATGCAGCTGTACGGCTCCGCCACCGAACTCCCCTGGTGGTGGCGGCCGTTCGCGAACCCGCTGTTCGCCGTCGCGGCGACCGTGCTGCTGCCGATGGCGGTGGCGGCGCTGCTCGGCCTGTTCGTCTTCCGCCGCCGCGTCAAGGGCGCCTACTTCGCGATCCTCAGCCAGGCACTCGCCTCGGCGTTCGCGATCTGGCTGGTCGGCCAGCAGGCGACGACCGGCGGCACCAACGGGCTCACCGACATCCAGGGCTTCTTCGGCTACGCCCTCGACGACCCGGTCAACCAGCGCATGGTGTACTTCCTCATCGCCGCCGCCCTGCTGCTGGTGGTCGCCCTGGTCCGGCAGCTCGTGCACAGCCGGTTCGGTGAACTCCTGGTCGCGGTGCGGGACTCGGAGGAACGGGTGCGCTTCCTCGGCTACGACCCGGCCAACGTCAAGCTGGTCGCCTATGTGGTCGCCGCCGGAACGGCGGGCCTGGCGGGTGCCCTGTTCGTGCCCGCGGTCGGCATCATCTCGCCGGCGCTGGTCGGCATCGTGCCGTCCATCGAGTTCGTGATCGGCGCCGCGGTGGGCGGACGGGCCAGTCTGGTCGGCGCGGTCCTCGGCGCGCTCGCGGTCGCCTGGGCGAGGACCGCGCTCTCGGAGGAGTTCCCGGCTGCCTGGACGTACTTCCAGGGGCTGCTGTTCATCGTGGCGCTGGCGTTCCTGCCCGGCGGCCTGGCCTCGCTGACCGGTGCCCTGCGGCGGCGCCGGTCCACTGCGGCGGGGACCGCGCAGGGCACCGCGGACGCGGCGACCCCGGCACCGGTGGGAGAGAGGGCATGAGCGGACTGGACGTACGAGGACTGACGGTGGCCTTCGACGGCTTCACCGCGGTCGACGGGGTGGACCTGCGGGTGGACTCCGGTGACCTGCGGTTCCTCATCGGACCCAACGGGGCGGGCAAGACGACCCTGGTCGACGCGGTGACCGGCCTGGTCCGGGGCCGGGGTTCGGTGCGGTTCGGCGGGACCGAACTGCTCGGCCGGAGCGTGCACCGCATCGCACGGTCCGGGATCGGTCGCACCTTCCAGACCGCGACCGTGTTCGAGGAGCTGACGGTGCTGCAGAACCTGGACATCGCGGCGGGGGCCGGCCGCGGCGCGTGGACCATGCTCCGCCGCCGCAGGGGCGTGCCCGGGAGTGTGGCACGCGCGCTGGAGACGATCGGCCTGTCGGACGCGGCCGACACCCCGGCCGGGACGCTCGCCCACGGGCAGAAGCAGTGGCTGGAGATCGGGATGCTGCTCGTGCAGGACGTCCGGCTGCTGCTGCTCGACGAGCCGGTGGCCGGCATGAGCCACGAGGAGCGGCAGGCCACCGGCGAACTGCTGCGGGGCATCAGCCGCGAGCGCACCGTCGTGGTCATCGAGCACGACATGGACTTCATGCGGTCCTTCGCGCGCAGCGTGACGGTGCTGCACGCGGGACGGGTGCTGAGCGAGGGGACCGTGGCCGAGGTGCAGGCGGACCCGCGCGTGCAGGAGGTCTACCTGGGCGGCGCTCCCGCCGGGGCGGCCGCGGACGCGGCCGTGCAGGAGGTGTGAGGAGGCGTGATGCTGCAGATCGAGGACGTCCGGGTCGGCTACCACCGCAGCACCGTGCTGCACGGTGTCACCGTCGAGGTGCCGAAGGACGGTGTGGCGGCGGTGCTCGGGCACAACGGCGCCGGCAAGAGCACCCTGCTGCGCGCGGCGGTGGGACTGCTCTCCCCCGGCGCCGGCGCGGTCCGCCTGGACGGCGAGGACATCACCCGCCGCAGGCCGCACGAGCGGGTGGCCCGGGGCATGGCGTACGTGCCGCAGGGCCAGCAGTCCTTCCCGCACCTGACCACGGCGGAGAACCTCCAGCTCGTCGCGGACGGCCGGCGCCGCGGCCGGGAGGCGGTGAACGAGGCGCTGGACCTGTTCCCGGCGCTGCGCGCACTGTCGGGACGTCGCGCGGGTCTGCTCTCCGGCGGTCAGCGGCAGCAGCTCGCGCTCGCCCGGGCGCTGGTGACCGAACCGCGGGTGCTGCTCCTGGACGAGCCGACGGAGGGTGTCCAGCCGTCCGTGGTGGCGGAGATCGAGGAGACGATCCTCGCCCTGGCCTCCCGCGGCGGGCTGTCGGTGCTGCTGGTGGAACAGCACGTCGGATTCGCGATGCGGGCGGCCGGAAGGTACTACGTGCTGGAGGCCGGGCGCGTCACCGCGCAGGGCGAGGGCGGCGGGGACGCCGAACACGCCGTGCGCGAGGCGCTCAGCGTGTGAGCGCCGCGCCGGGTTCGCCGCCTGCGGGCATCCGGTCGCGCTCCGGCGGCACCGCCCCGGCGGGACGGCCGGAGTCGGACACCGGTCGACCGACGGCAGGCGGCAGGCGGCAGGCGGCAGGCGGCAGGCGGACGGTCGGCGGCGGGTGGCCGCCGATCGCCGGGCGGGGCCGCCCCTCAGTCGCCCTGCTGCCCCTGGTGCAGGCCGGTCAGGATCCGCACCGCCTCGTGCAGGGACGAGGACCTGAGCATGCCGTAGGCGGTCCGCCCGGCCCAGCCGGGGCCGCACAGCATCACCCGGGTCCGGCTCCGTGCGCCCTTCACTCCCCACCGGGCGTCGGCGACGTGCTGCGCCAGCGGCAGGCTCGCGTTCGACCGGGTCTGCGCCCACAGCACGACGGCCGCCGGGCCGAGCCGCCGGACCGCCGCGGTGAGCGCCTCGGCCGGCACGGCGGCACCGAACATGCGGGTCGGCACCCCGTGCAGGCTGAGCGAGGCGTTCAGCGCCTCCAGCGGCAGGGTGTGCTGCTCCCCCGGCAGGCAGGCCAGCAGGACCGGGCCGGCCGCGGAGCCGCCGTACGGCGCGGGCGGCCGGGTGCAGCGGCGCAGGACGCTGGAGACGTGCCAGGACAGCAGGTGTTCCACCTCCACGTACCGGTCACCCGAGGAGGCCCACTTCCGGCCGACGGCGTGCAGCGTCGGCACCATGACCTCCTGCCAGGCCACGGTCAGACCGTGTTCCTCCACCGCGGTGGTCACCTGCTCCTCCACGGCGGGCGCGTCCAGCCGCACCGCGGCGCGGGCCAGACCGCGGCACTCCTGCCGCACGTCGCCCAGCGGCAGCGTCCCGGCCGCCCGCGGGGAGTGGACGGGTCCCCGGGCCGAGTGGAGCGAGGGCATCGGGCCGGTTTCCGGGACCGGCCGGACCGGGCCGGCGTTCTCCTTGGCTGCCCGGGCCGCCTCGGCGGGAGGAACTCCCTCCGAGGTGAGCCGGCACATCGTCTCCAGCATCGCCACGTCCTGCTGCGACCAGCGGCGGTGCCGGCCGTCGGCGCGGACCGCGGGACCGATGCCGTAGCGGCGGTCCCAGGAGCGCAGCGTGGTCGGGGCCACGCCCAGGCGACGGGCCACGGCTCCGGTGGTGAGCCCCGAATCGGCAGCTGCCGCCGGGCCGGTGCCGGTGCCGGGGGCGACCGGTGCCGGATGCCGCACCGTCGCGCCGTCGTCCGCCGTGCGACTCATGGCACCGACTATAGCGACGCAGAATCGATGCGCGTCGACCCCGCCCGGGCAGCGGACCGCTCGGGCGGGGCAGCGGTCACGGCACGTTCCGGCGCCCCGGCGGCGCCCCGCCCGGCCCGTCGTTGCCGCCCCCGAGAACACCGGACCCCACCTCTACACATAAAGGACAGATAAGGGCACAATGGAGGCAGGCGGCGCTCACCGCACACCGCTCCCTCGAGCGGTCTGGCCATTCAGTCGAAGGAGACGAGCCATGGCCGATGTGTCGCACACCAGAGGGGACATGACCACGCACCCCGATGTCTCCGAGATGCGGGCCCGGTACGCCCGCATGCTCGGCGGTCGCGATGTGGCGCTCGTGGACGGGCCGGTTTTCCTGCTCGGCCTGTACTGCGCCGTGTCGCCGTGGATCCTCCACTACACGGCGAGCCAGCCCCCGCTCGTCACCCACAACGTGATCGTCGGGATCGCGATCGGGCTGCTGGGGCTGGGCTTCACCTTGTCGCCGGAGCGCATGTACGGCCTGAGTTGGGCCATGTGCGCGCTCGGCGTGTGGATGATCATCGCCCCGTGGATCGTGGGCGACAGCCCCGACGCGGGCGTGGTGTGGAACAACGCCGTGATCGGCGGGCTGGCCGTGATTCTGGGCCTGCTGTGCGCCGGTTCGGCGGCGAAGAGCGCCAGGCCGTAGGGGAGCCTCGGCCCGGCCGAGAGGGCGAGGGGGGCGGCCCGCACGCGGCGGACCGCCCCCCTCGGCGCGCTCCCCGGCCGGATCAGCCGACGTCGAGGGCGGTGTCGTCGATGACGAAGGAGGTCTGGAGCTTGGACCCCTCGGTGCCGGTGAACTTGAGGGTGACGGTCTGCCCCGCGTAGCCGCTCAGATCGAAGGTGTGCCGGGTGTAGCCGGACGACGCGTCCAGGTTGGAGTACGTGGCGAGGGTGGCGAGCACCGACCCGGAGCCGTTCAGGACCTGGACCCTGAGGGTGTCGTAGGCGGTGCTGGACGTGGTCTCGGCGGTGTCGATGTGCAGGTAGAGGCTCAGGGTCGCGGAGCAGCCGGACGGGATCGCCACGGACTGGGCGAGGGTGTCGGTGGTCGCGGTCCCGTAGCCGTCGAGCCACGCGTAGTAGGAGCCCGAGCGGGGGGACCGGCCCCCGGAGTCGGTGATCACACCGCTGGTGGCGCTCCAGTACGCGGCACCCGACTCGAAGCCCTGGTTGTCCAGCAGCTGCGCCGCGGTGCACGTGCCGGAGCCCCCGCCGCCGCTGCCCCCGCTGCCGCTCCCGCCGGAGAGCCATGCCGTGGCGTTCAGGGCGAGCGCGGCGTTGGTGGCGCTGGAGTCGTTCCAGCCGTCGTACAGGGTGTTGCCCGACTGGCCGGTACCGTCGTCGATGGGGGAGCTGTCCCCCCAGAAGGCGACCCGGCCGCTGCCGAAGGTACTGGTGGCGAAGAAGGCGCCGGAGTTGCCGGAGTATCCGGTGCGGTACACCAGGCCTGCGACGGAGGGGTTGTCGGCGGGCCTGAGGGTGGCGGTCGTGCCGCTGGCGATCAGGCTTCCGGTCACGGTGCCGAAGGGCCCGTGGAGTACCGGATCGGAGCTGTCGTCGACGGCGGCGGGGTGGTCGGAGCCGATGCTGAGCGAGTCGACGGAGAAGCCGAAGGGGTCGGTGGAGTCGACGCTGTTGTCGCTCATCAGGTCGTTGAGGATCTCGACCGCGTCCTCACCGTCGTTGTTGCGGTCGGCTCCGGTGTGGTCGGAGATCATGAACAGTCCGCCGCCGTCCTTGACGAAGTTCATGATCGCCGTCTTTTCGGCGCTGGTGAAGAGGGTGTTGGGTTCCGGCAGCACCAGGGTGTCGAACTGGGACAGGTCGGTGGCGGAGGAGCCCCCGTAGGTGAGGTGGGAGCCCGGGGGCAGCGTGTCGAGGCGGTAGTCACCGGTCTTCTGCAGGGCCACGCCCCAGGAGGACAGGGCTCCCGTCCAGTCCGTCTCGGCGGACGGGGACGCGTCCTGGCCGAGCGGGTCGGGCTGGCTGGTGGAGATGATCCAGTCGGCGTTGCCGACCGTCTCCGCGTGGGCGTTGTCGAACAGGACGCGGTGCGCGGTGGCCGCGTGCGCCTGCTGCGCCGGGGCGCCGATCTGGAACACGGCGCCCGCGGAGAGCCCGAGCGCCGTGAGGGCGGTGACCAGGGCACGCGGGCGTCTGCGCGCCGGACGGGATATGGGCGGCCCCCCGGCCGCGCCCTCCGCACCAGCTCCCTCCGCGCTCTCCGTTCCGGGTGCGCCCTGCGCTCCGGCCGTGCTTCCGGTTCCGGCTGTGGGGGGCCTGCGTGATCCGAGCATGCGGCGAACCTCCGAGTGGGTGGGGGGAGAGGTGGCGCGCGCGGCCGATTTCCGCGCGCGGACTGGCAGGTGAAGGAGCGTCACCCACGTTCTACCCGCGTCAACCTCTCGGGAAAGACCTCTGATGTGACGACGCGGTGAACAACGGACGCAGGGACGCCCCGCAAGCGGAAGGGACTGCACCACCGCCGAGTGGGCATCAGAATGGAAGCTGGAGTCACCCCAAGAAGGACACACATGGAGATCTCGGGCATCATCAGCGCCGTCGTCATCGGCGCCATCATCGGCATCCTGGGACGCCTGGTCGTCCCCGGCCGCCAGCGCATCGGAGTGCTGTGGACGATCCTGGTCGGCATCGTCGCCGCGCTGCTCGGGTCGGCGCTCGCCGGCGGCCTCGGTGTGGCCGACACCAAGGGAGTCGACTGGATCGAGTGGCTCATCCAGATCGGCCTCGCCGCGGCGGGCGTGGCGGCGCTGGACCGCAGCCGGGCCCGGCGCTGACCGGCCGGGCACGCCGCGGGACGCGGGGACGGCCCCCGTTCCGCGGAGTTCCCCCTCCTCCCACAGGCCCGCCGCCGCGGTTCACCACCGCGGCGACGGGCCTCGGCCTCGACCGCGCGCCCGTGCGGGAGAGGATCGGGCTCGCAGGAGGCTTCCCCCCACGCGGCGGTGTCGCCGCCGCGCACCCCACTTTCCCGTACCCGCCGGAAGGCGGACGGGGGCCGAACGGCCCGCATCGGCCGGGCCGCGGGTCCTTATCCCCGCCCCCCGGCTCCCTCCCGCCGCACACGCCCCGGAACGCACCCGGGTCGCACCCGAGCCAACGCCCCGAGGGCGCGCCCGCAGGCGCCGGTCACACCGGGCGGACGTACGGCGTCGTGGTCGTCAGCGGCTCGAAGCCGAGGCGCTCCAGCACGGGGCGGCTCAGGGCACCGGCGTCGACCTGGAGGCAGCGGTAGCCCCGCTCGGCGGCGATGCGCGCCCGGTGGGCGACGAGAGCCCGGTACAGTCCTCTGCCGCGCCAGGCCTCGACCGTGCCACCGCCCCACAGGCCGGCGAACCGCGTGCCGGGCGCGAGCTCCATGCGGGCGGAGGCCACCGGGACACCGGCGGCGAGAGCGACCACCGCGACGAGCGCGCCCGGATCGGCCGAGAGCCGTTCCAGGAGCCGCCTTCTCAGCCCGGAACCGTCCGAGCCGAACGCCTGCTCGTGCACCCGGACCACCAGGTCGACTCCACGGGGGTCGGTGACCGTCTGCACCCGGACGCCCTCGGGTAGTGCGACGCCCCGTGACACGTCCGCGGTGTCGGCGACCATGAGGGTCTCCTGCGCTTCCGCGCGGAACCCGGCCGCCGTCAGGCGCCGTCCGAGGTCGCAGGGGGCGTCGTGCCCGTAGACCTTCCACTCGAACTCGCGTCCCAGACCGGCGAAGTGGGCGATCTGCCCGGCGATGGCCGGGCCGGCACCGGCCGCGTCCAGACGGGACCACAGGACGCCGTTCCAGCCGTGCGCCGGCGCTGTCTGGCGGACCACGTCCCCCACCCGCTCCACCAGGGCGCCCGGGGAGTCCGGGCGGGCACCCTCACGCATCTCGCGGTCGTAGCGGGCGAGTACCGCATCGCGATCCACGGGTTCACCACATCACCGGCCGCCGCCTTCGGCAAGGAGATTTCGCCGGCGGCGGCCTGACGGTACGCCGGTCGGGCACCAGGCGGCACCCGTCCCTCCCGCCGGGTCTGCGGCGGGCCCGGCGCAGACCCGGCAGGTCTGCGGCGGGCCCGGCGCGGTGGCACGCCGGACGGACCGGCGGCCCGCCCGGCACACACCCCTCCGGCCGCGCGCCGACGGAACGGTCCCCGCGCCGGACGCGGGCCGACCGGGTGCCGCCGGCCGGCCGCGGGAGGGGTCCCGGCGGCCCTGCCGTGCGGGCCGGAACTCAGCCCTCCCGGCCCGGGCGGAAGCGCCGGTAGAGCACCGCTCCGCCGAGGATCAGGCCGATGCTCCCGAGGGCCGCGGGCAGGGTGGCGTCCGCGCCCGTGCTGGCGAGCGTGGCCACCGTCTCCCGCGGCGGGGCGGCGGGGGCGGGCCGGGCCCGGGGAGGTGCCTGCGGCGGCGCGGCGGGGTGCTCCGGCGCCGGCTCGGCGGGATGGCCGCCCTCGGCGTTCGTGGCACGGTTGCCCATGACGGGGTTGAGCAGGCCGCCCGCGTTCACCGTGTTGCCGCTGACGTTCAGCGGCGACTCGACCGGCAGGTGCACGGCGTTGCCGGACACCACGCCGGGCGCGTCCAGGGCGCTTCCGAGCGCCTGCGTCCCGCCGCGGGTGCGGCTTCCGCCGTGTGCGTGGGTGGCACCCCGCACGTCCGTGCCGCTCCTGGTGGCGCCGCCGCCGGCGCGGGTGCCGCTCCCTGCCGCGCTGCCGCCGTGCGCCGGCCCGGCGTGGCTGTCGCCGGTCGTGGCGCAGTCGTTGCCGAAGGCGGGGTTGAGGAGCCCCGCCAGGCTCACCGTGTTCCCGCACACGTTCGCGGGGATGTTCACCGGTAGCTGAACGGTGTTGCCGGAGACCACTCCCGGCGAGCCGACGGAGGTGGCGCCCGCGGTCGAGCCGTCGCCGGCCGCGAGCGCGGCGTGCACCGGCATCGCCGCCGTCAGCGCGCCGGAGGCGGCGACCGCGATCACGCCGATTCGGGTAACCCGTCTCATTGGTGCCCTGCCTTCCAGACCTGGACGCGGGCGTTCGCCCGCACCGGGTGAAACGCGGACGGATCGCAGCGGTTATGGCCGATCGCGCCGTCCACCCCATCGAGCGGCATCTCGACCGAAATCGTCACAAGAACACACGATCACGCAACGGCCACCGCGCCGGCCGGCGCCACCCGTCCGGAGGCGTGCCTCCGGAGGCCCACTTATGGTGAGCGAGGGCGCCGGTTCCGGTCCGCGACGGGGCGTCTCTGGAGGCACAGATGCTGGCCAAGCTGTCCACGCGGTCCGCGACGGGAGGCCGCTGCGCGCTGGCGGGAGCCGCCGGGCTCGCCCTGCTGGGCACCGGGCTGCTGCCCCCCGCCGCCGCTCCGCACCGGGAGTCCGCGCCCGGGCCCGGACTCACCCGTTTCTACCACCAGCGGGTGAGCTGGTCGGCGTGCAGGGGCGAGGAGGTGCCGAAGGACCTGCAGTGCGGGAAGGTCACCGTCCCGCTGGACTACGCCCACCCCGGCGCGGGCACGCTCGACCTGGCCCTGTCCCGGTACCGGGCGACGGGCCACCGGCGCGGCTCGGTGCTGTTGAACTTCGGCGGCCCGGGCGCTTCGGGCGTGAGCGAACTGGCCCTGGGCGGCAAGGACTTCATGGGCCTCACCGACGAGTACGACGTCGTGTCCTTCGACCCGCGCGGCGTCGGCCGCTCCGCGCCGGTCAGTTGCGGCGAGGACGAGGGCGCCGACGGCGTCTGGGAGACCGCGGAGGGCGGCACGGGGGTACTGGACGACCCCGGGACGGTGCTGCGCCGGCTGCGCGAGGCGGCAGCCGTCTGCGCCCGGCACTCCGGACCCGTTCTGCGCCACATGGGAACCGTGGACGCCGCGCGGGACCTGGACGTGATGCGCCAGGCGCTCGGCGACGACCGGCTCAACTACCTCGGCTTCTCCTACGGCACCCGGCTCGGCGCGGTGTACGCCGCCGAGTTCCCCGGGAAGGTGGGCCGGATGGCGCTGGACGGCGTGGACACCCTGACCGAGCCGCTCGCCGAGCAGGGCCTCGCGGCCGCGCAGGGTCAGCAGAGGGCGCTGGAGGACTTCGTCGACTGGTGCGCGCGGGACATCGCCTGCCCGCTGGGCCAGGACCCGCGGTCGGCGCGCGAGGAGGTCGTCCGGCTGGTCCGTTCTCTGGACGAGAACCCGGTGCCGACCGACCTCGGCGGTGCGTTCTCCGGCCAGGACCTGGTGGGCGCCATCGCCCAGGCCCTCTACAGCGAGGAGTTGTGGCCCTCCCTGGAGCGGGCGCTGTCCGACCTGGTCGGGGACGGGGACAGCAGCGGCCTGAGGGCGTTCACCTCGGGCGGCTACGCGCTGCCGCTGCGCGGCCGGGCCGGGAGCGGCACGGGCCACCGCCTGGTGGACGAGGAGGACATCCCCCGGGACAACCTCCCGGCGGCACTGATGGCCGTCGACTGCGCGGACGACCCCGACCGGCCCGGCGCCGCGAGGCTCACCCGCGACCTGGACCGGCTGCGCGCCGCGTACCAGCACGCCTCGCCGGTCTTCGGCGAGTACCGTCTCGCCCAGGTGCTGATGTGCTACGGCCGCCCCAGGGGGACCGACTTCATCCGGAAGAGGGTGAAGGACGTGGACACGGCCAGGATGCTGCTCGTCGGCACCCGCGGCGACCCGGCCACGCCCTACCGGTGGACGGTGGAGACGGCCGCTCGGCTCGGCTCGGCGGCGGTGGTGCTGGACAACCGGGGCGAGGGCCACACCGGATACGGCTCCTCCCGCTGCGTGCACCGCAAGGTCGACGCGTTCCTGCTGTACGGGGCGCTGCCACCGGACGGCAGTTCGTGCGGCGCCGAGGAGAAGAGGTGAGCACGGCGGGGGCCGGTGCCCGTCACCCGCCGGCGGCCGGGAAGCGGTCGAGCGCGGCGGTCGGTTCGGCCGGCCGCTCCAGCGGCAGTTCGTGGCCCGCGTCGATGATGCGCACCTCGGCGTCCGGACAGGCCTCGGCCATCCGCAGCATCTGCCGTGCCGGGAGCTGGACGTCGTGGCAACCGTGCACCAGCAGGGTGGGCACCCGGATCTCGCCGACCCGGTCCAGTACGTCGAACGCCCGCATGGCGCCGTACAGCGTCATGACCGCCTCGCGCGGGACGGCCGAGGTGCGGCGCCCTCGAACCGAGGCATGGGTGCCTCCTGGACAGCATCGATTACTGACCGGTAGCTTAGCCGGGCCACCTCCCGTCACGGCCGCCCCGGCACCACCGGCCCCGGCACCACCGGCCTCGCGCCACGGCCACCCCCGAGACACCGGCCCCCTCCCGCGCCCCTCCCCCAGCCGGGTGACGCCCTACCGGCGAGTACCGGCCCGGACGGCGCCTCCCCCGTCCCCGCCGGCCCGCCACGGGCCGAACCACCCGCACCCCCAGGGGCGTTGACCGCGCCGGGCGCCCCCGGAGCGAGCTCGGCCGACTAGCCCGAATGCCCGACGGACAAATCGGTCCTATGGTGCTGGATATGGAGCACGCACTCAGTCCCGCGACCCTCGCCGAACTGCGCCGTCCGCGCCCGTACCCGGCGGTGTCCGTGCTGACACCGACGCATCGCCGCGCGCCGCTGAACACCCAGGACCGGGTCCGGCTGCGCAATGCCGTGGCCCAGGCCAAGCGACGACTGGAGGCCGATCCCGCCGTGACCCGAGACCGCCGCGCCGACGTGGTGCGCGAGCTCGACCGGGCCCTGGCCGAGATCGACCTGGCCCACGCCGAGGACGGTCTGGCGATCTTCGCCGCGCCGGGCGAGCACCAGGTGTGGTCGCTGGCCCGGACCGTACCGGAGCGGGTGGTGCTGTCGGACACCTTCCTCACCCGCAACCTGGTCTCCGCGCAGGCCTCCGAACAGCCCTTCTGGGTGCTGTCGGTCTCCGCCGACCGCGTCACGCTGTGGAGCGGCGGCACCGACCGGGTCGCCGAACAGCACAGCGGCGGTTTCCCGCTGACCCGCGGCCGGGAGAACTTCGACGCCGAGCGGCGGGAGCGGATCGGCGACCAGCCGAGCACCTTCCGCGACGAGGGCACCCGCCAGTTCCTGCGCGAGGCGGACATCGCGATGACCGCCGTACTGCGCGACGACCCGCGGCCCGTGTACCTCACCGGGGAGCAGGCGGCCCTGTCCCTGCTGGAGGAGGCCGGCAGCGTCGCCAAGTGCGCGGTGCACGTGCCCCACGGCGGTCTGGCGCACTCCGGGCCGGAGGCGGTCTGGCAGGCGGTGCGACCGGCGCACCAGGCCGAGCTGGACAAGGGCACCGTCACCGTGGCCAGGGAACTGGAGGCGGCACGCGGCCACCGGACGTTCGCGGCCGGCGTGGACGAGGTCTGGCAGAGCGCCCAGGAGGGCCGGGTACGGCTGCTGGCCGTCGAGGAGAACTTCCGGACGATCGTCCGCGATATCGGCGGTCACCTGGAACCGGCGGGGGCCGACGACCTCGACGCCCGCCAGGACATCGTGGACGAGATCGTGGAGCAGTGCCTGGAGACCGGCGCCGAGGTCCGGTTCGTCCCCGACGGCACCCTGCTCGACTCGGCCGGGATCGCGGGAGTGCTGCGGTACTGAACCCTCGGGCGGCAGGGGCGGCATCCGGGCCTGCCGGCGACCATGACACGCTGGTGGCCGTGCAGTCGCCCGAGCCGCCCCTGCCCGCCGTGTGCGCGAACGCCCTCCACCGGGTCCGCGGGCCCGGTGCCGCGGCGCCGCCTACCACGCCCCGGGGGCGCGGTCCCGGTGGCACCGGCCGCCCGCAGGCGCGGCAGGCCGCGCCGCGGCACCGCCGGGACGGTCCGCCCGGGCCGCGGGACCGCCGGGCCCCGAACCGGCCCCGGCGGGAGGGGCCGGCACGGCGAGGCCGGAGCGGGCCGCGCCCGGGAGGCGGCGCGAGAGCCGTGCCGCCGGGTGCGGCGCCGGGGTTGGGGAAGGAGCCGACGGAACGTGACTGAACTGCTGGGTGTGGCCGTGCTGGGCGCGGGGCACATGGGAGCCGACCACGTGCGCCGACTGGACCGGGTGGTGAGCGGCGCACGGGTGGCCGCGGTGGCCGACCCGGACACCGGGCGCGCCAAGGAGGCCGCGGCGGGGATCGACGGCGTGCTGGTGCATGCGGAGGCGGAGGCCGCACTGGACGCGCCGGGTGTCGACGCGGTCCTGATCGCCTCGCCCGGCCCGGCACACGAGGCGGCCCTCCTCGCGGCCTTCGCGCGCGGGCTGCCGGTGCTGTGCGAGAAGCCGATGGTGCCGGACTCGGAAGGTGCGCTGCGGGTCGTCGAGGCGGAGGCCCGGTTCGGCCGGCGGCTGACCCAGGTCGGTTTCATGCGCCGCTACGACGCGGAGTACGTGAGGCTGAAGTCCGCTCTGGGCAGCGGGCGGCTGGGGCGCCCGCTGATGCTGCACTGCGTCCACCGCAACGTCGCCTCGCCGCCCGGTTTCTCCAGCGCCATGCTGGTGAACAGTTCGGTCTCGCACGAGATCGACGCCGCCCGCTGGCTGCTCGGCCAGGAATTGACCGCGGTGACCGTGCTGCGCCCGCGGTCCTCCGCCGGGGCGCCCCCGGGGCTGGAGGACCCGCAGTTCGTGCTCTTCGAGACCGAGGAGGGCGTCCTCGTCGACGTGGAGGCCTTCGTCAACTGCGGCTTCGGCTACCAGGTGCGCTGCGAGGCGGTGTGCGAGGCGGGCAGCGCCCGCATCGGCGAGGACCACGGGATGCTGGTCACCCGCGGCGGCGCCGCCCAGGAGGAGGTGCCGCAGGACTACCTGGTGCGGTTCGCCGACGCCTACGACCGCGAGGTGCAGGCCTGGGTGGACGCCGCCCGCCGGGGCCGGGTCACCGGCCCCGGCGCCTGGGACGGCTACGCGGCCTCCGCCGTCGCGGAGGCCGGGGTGCGGTCCCTCGCCGGGGCCGGCCGGGTGGCCGTAGAGCTCGCCCCGCGCCCGGATCTGTACGCCGAACCCGACCGCTGACGCGCGGTCACCCGTCCCGGGGCGAGCGGTCGTCCCGTCGAGACCGCTCGCCCGCCGGGACGGTCCGCTCATCCGCCGAGGAACCGCAATCGCCGCCCACCGAGTGGAGTTCGCGGCCTCCGACGGCTGGCGACAGGTCGGCCGGTTCGCCCTCGCCTGGGATGACCGGCAGCAGCAGCTCACCGACGGCAGCCGCCGTGCCGAACTGGTGAAGGCCCTCCGGGCGGCGACCGCCGACGCCTCGTGACAACGCGGGCCCCGAGCCCGTCGGCGCCACAGCCGACCTCGTAGTGCCGGGGTGCTTCCTCTTGACCATGCGTCAGAAGGGTTCTGGCGGTCCCCCCGGCTGTCACGCGCGCCTGAGGCCAAGGGGGTGGACCTGAGCCGTCGGGCGAGGTGCGGCGCACCTGCTCCACCTCCCACCCGGGGACTCTGGCATATGCCAGGAGCACCACCGTATCGGGTGTCGTCGAATCCCTTACACGGAGTCGCGGCCTGTGCCACAGTCGTAGCGGCCCTCCAGTCCGCCCCGGCCGTCTCGTTCTCGTATCGGAGTGCGTCATGCCGTCCCCTCTGTCCGCGGACCGCCCGTCCGCACAGCCGCCCGGACGCGGCTCGGTGGAGGCGTTGCTGTCGCAGGCGCGGCGGCTCAAGGGCGCGGTGGACGCCGTACGGCGGGAGGCGCAGGGCGAGGGCTCCGAACCGGAGCAGCGCTGGCAGCGCGCGTTGTACGAGCTGGCGCTCCACCAACTCGACCACCTCGACTCCCATCTGGCCGAACTCCGGGACGGTCCGCTGCCCGGGCCCGAACCGGAGTCCTCGGCGCCCGCGCCCGGGCAGGAACCCGGGTCGCTGCTGAGCCGCGTCGGCACCGCCGAGTGGAACTTATTGACGGACGAGGCGAGCTGGTCCGCCGAGCTGTACCGGATCCTCGGCCACGACCCGGCCCTTCCCCCGCTCACCCTGGACGAACTGCCCTCCCTGGTACTGGAGGAGGACCGGCCGCGGCTGACCGCCACGGTCACCGACTGCCTGATCGACGGCAGACCCATCGACGGCGAGTTCCGGATCCTGCTCCCGGACGGGACCCGGCGCACCCTGCACATGATGGGCGAACCGGTCCTCGGCGCCGACGGGGGCACCGCATCGATGTGGGCCGTGCTGCGCGACGTGAGCGAGCTGCGGCGCAGCCGGCAGGCGGTGGCCGAGACCCGGGACTCGCTGCGGCACCAGCGGGACCGCGCGCGGACCGAGCACCGGGTGGCGGTCGAACTTCAGGAGGCCGTCCTCCCCGCGCGGCACGGCTCGCTGCGGCTCCCCCGCGACGGCCGGGGCGTACTGGACCTCGCCGCCCACTGCCTGCCCGCCACGGCCGGAGCGGCCGTCGGCGGGAACTGGTACGACGTGCTCGACCTGCCCGGCGGCGACACCCTGCTGAGCGTGGGGGACCTCGCCGGACACGGCCCCGAGGCGGCCTCCGGCACGGCGATGCTGCTGGGCGCACTGCGCGGCATCGCCCTGGCCGACCAGGCGCCCGGCCGGCTGATGACCCTGCTCAACCGCTTGCTGGACGCCACCGCCCAGCCGGCGCTGGGCAGCGCCCTGTGCTGCCGCTACCGGCCCGGCACCCGCACCCTGGAGTGGGCGCAGGCCGGACATCCCGCACCGCTGCTGTACCGGGACGGGACGGGGCGCCGGTTGCGGGCACCCGACGGTGTCCTGCTCGGCGCACCGCCGGGCCCCGCCTACGGGCAGGCCGAGGACGAGCTGCGGGCGGGCGACCTGCTGCTCCTGCACACCGACGGCCTGGTTCCGCAGCACGGTGGCACCGCGACCGGGACCGGCCTGCTCGACCTGGCCGACCGCTTCCGGCAGCCCCGCAGCGCCGAGGACTGCGTGCGGGCGGTCGTGGACGAGTTCGGTACCGCCGTGCGCACCGAGAGCGCCTGCGTGCTCGTCGCCCGGGTGGTGTCCTAGCCCGGCCCGGTTGGAGTCGTCGCCCGGGTGGCGTCGGCGTCCGAGGATGCCGCCGTCCGGCTCGCCTGACGGCCCTCGGGGGCGCGGGCGAGTCCCCTGCCCGCCCGAGCGTGCGGTACGCCCGGCGCCTGACGCGGGGGCGGCGGGTCTACGCCCGCGCGCTGCCTCCGCCGCCGGACCTGCGGGACTGGCCTTTCGGCAGGGCCAGCCTGATCTCCTCGCGCAGCTCCTGGATCCTGGGGTAGCCCGCGTACTCGGCGGTGAGCCGGTACATCTGGCGCAGCCGGTCCCAGGTCCGGCGGGAGGAGTTCGAGCCCATCGACATCAGCGCCAGCCGCGCGTACCGGTCGGCCTGTTCGGGATCGTCCGCGAGGAAGCAGGCCGACGCCATGGACAGATGGTCGAAGATCTTCGACCGCTCGCGTCCGTCGACGCGCAGCGCCAGCGCCTTCTCCGCGTAGTACTGGGCGTGCACCGCCGCTCCCGGTTCGTGCTCGGCGAGCGTGCGGTAGGCCAGGGCCTGCATGCCGTACAGGTCCTCGTCCTTGAAGGTCTGCATCCAGTCCGGCGGCCGCAGATCGGTCCGGTCGGAGACGAAGAGGTCCTCCGCCCGGCCGAGGGTGCGGCGCATCGCCTGCCCCTTTCCCATCGAGGCCTGCGCCCAGGCCTCGATGGTGTGGAACATCGCCCGGGTGCGGGGCAGCACCTGCTCCCCCGAACCGGAGTGGGCGAGCTTCATCAGTTCGAGGGCGTCGTCGGGCCGTCCCAGGTGCACCATCTGGCGGGCCGCCCGGGACAGGGCCTCGCCGGCCCGCGGCCGGTCGCCGCCCTCCCGGGCCGCGTGCGCGGCGATGACGAAGTACTTCTGCGCCGTGGGCTCCAGGCCGACGTCGTGCGACATCCAGCCCGCGAGGACCGCGAGGTTGGCGGCGACGCCCCACAGGCGCCGCTGCAGCTGGGGTGGGTGGTGGTAGGCGAGGATGCCGCCGACCTCGTTGAGCTGTCCCACCACCGCCTTTCGCTGCAGCCCGCCGCCGCGGGCCGCGTCCCAGGCCCGGAACACCTCCACCGAGCGTTCCAGTTCCTCGATCTCCTGCGTCCCGATGGGGGCGGCCTCGTAGCGGTCGAACCCGGCGGGGTCGGCGGGCAGGAGTTGATCGACGACGGGAGCGTCGGCGGAGAGGGTCGGATCGGTGTGCAGCCAGTCGTACATGGCACCGCTGAGTGCGGATCCCGCGGCGAGCGCGGCACCCGCGCCCACCAAGCCGCGTCGGTTGAGCATGAGGTCCATTCCCGTGAATTCGGTGAGGACCGCGGCGGTCCGCTCGGGCGCCCACGGCACACCGTCGGGATGCTCCGCGCTCCCGCCGCCCTGCCGTCTCCCCGCGCGCCCGTGCCGGACCAGACCGAGGTCCTCGATGGTCACGACACGGCCGAGACGCTCGGTGAACAGCGCTGCCAGCACCCGCGGTACCGGATCGCGCGGGATCTCTCCCGTGTCGATCCACCGCCGCACCCGCGAGGTGTCGGTCGCCAGCTGGGGGTGGCCCATGGCCGCCGCCTGCTTGTTGACCATCCTCGCGAGTTCGCCCTTGGACCAGCCGGCCAGGCCGAACAGGTCCGCCAGGCGGGTGTTGGGTTGTCCGCTCACGTCAAGCCCCCAGGTTCTCGGCTGAGTTGACAGTAGACCCGGGAGAAGTGCCGGGCGACTATTCGCCAGGGTTCGCCAGGGTCCGCCAGATGGTGTGCCACGGGCACCCGGGTGTCAGGTAGGAATGCGTCACCCCGACCCGGCCGCCGTTCGGAACGGCGGTCGCACTCCCCAGGGTGTTACCCCCTGCGGCCGGGTCCGGGCAGCGCGTTGACACAGCAGGCACACGAAGGGATCTGTCCGGTCATGTACGCAGCATCGTCCTCCGTGTCCGCCCCGCCCCGGCCCGTGCGTCCCCGCCCGGCGGGCACCGGCCCCTACCTGGACCCCGGTCGGCCCACGGCCCCCGGGCTCGGGGCGGGCCGGAACCGGCGCCCCGCCGGGCCCGGAGCCCTGCCGCTCAGCGGAAGGCTCGACCTGTCCGGCCCCCAGGGCACCCAACTGCGCACGGCGATCGCCTCGGTGCACCGGATCTGCCCGGAGTTCACTCCGGTGCAGGTGCTGCGTCGCAGCGGGCGCTCCGTGCTCCTGGTCGGCACGACGGGACGCAGCACGGCCGTCGCCAAGTGCTTACTGGACCACTCCCCGGTGTGGGCGGAGCGGTACCGGCAGGAGATAGCGGCGTACCGGACCTTCGTCCGGCACCGCCCGCCGGTACGGGTGCCCCGCCTGGTGGCGGCCGACCCGGACAACGGAACGCTGGTCGTGGAGCGTTCGCCCGGCCGGGTGGCGGCCCTGCACCGCCACCCTCTGGAGGCCCCGCCGCGCGCGGACCTGCGGGCGGCGCTCGCCGCGATCTGCCGGCTGAACACCTGGCGGCCGCCGGCGGGGACGTTCGACGCACCACTGGACTACGCGGCGCGCATCTCCCGCTACCACGAGCTGGGGCTGCTCACCGACCGGGACCTGGGCGACCTGCAGAAACTGCTGCGCGGCATCGCGCACGCGGCGGGCCGCGGCGGCATGGGGCAGTTCTGCCACGGCGACGCCCTGCTGTCGAACGTGCTGCTGTCACCCGCCGGCCCCGTGCTCGTCGACTGGGAGCACGCCGGCTGGTACCTGCCCGGATACGACCTGGCGACGCTGTGGACGGTGCTCGGGGACGCCCCCGCGGCCCGCCGGCAGATCAGCCAGCTCGCGCAGGCCTCGGGTCCCTCCGCCCGGGACGCCTTCCTGGTGAACCTGATGCTCGTCCTCACCCGGGAGATCCGCACCTACGAGACGGCCGTGCAGCGTTCGATGCACGACGCGGCTCCGGCGGCTGCCGGGCCGGCCCATCCGGGTGCCGTGCCGTCCGGGGAGGAGCAGCGGCTGCTGCTGCGGCGGCTGCACGACGACTGCCAGCTGGCCCGCAAGGCGGTGCGTGCGGCGGTCGGCACCCGCTGAAGGACTGAAGGCGGGGGACGCGGAGGGCCTGAAGGGCTGAAGGCGGGGGACGCGGAGGGCGGGGAACGGACACGGAGGACGGGATGGCCCGCGGTACGCCGGACACGGCGCGCCGCGGGCTTTTCGCTGCGCGCAAGCCCCCATTGGTGTAGTCCGCTGACGCGCCGCAGGCGGGGACACTGCCGTCGCGAAACTCGCCCATCCCGGCGTTGACATGGGAAATCGCCTTGGTGAAGGCATGATTGACGGATCGTCGGCCAGCCGATACCACTGACCGGGTTCGGCCCCGCACGCCCCGCCACGCCCCACCGTCCCAGGAGGCTGCATTGCGAGGATCCGCCATCGTTCCCCCGTCCGCACCGCGCCGCAGACCCGCCCGCCGGGCCGCCGGGGCCCTCGCGACGGCGGCCCTGCTGCTTCCGCTGCTCGGCGCGGCCCCCGCCCCCGCCGCCGCGCAGGCCTCCCCCGCTGCCGGCGCATCGGCGGCGGGCGGCCTCCAGCGGGCTTTCGCCACCGCCGCGGCCCGCTACCACGTGCCCCTCAGCGTGCTGCTGGGCGTCTCCTACCTGCAGTCGCGCTGGGACGCGCACGCGGGTGCGCCCAGTGTGACCGGCGGCTACGGCCCGATGCACCTCACCGACGCGCGCACCGCGCTGGCGACCGCGGCGCACCACGGCCAGGGCGGCGCGGAGGACGCCCGCGGCGACGACGCCCGCCCCGCCCTGCACCCGGCGGCGGTCCCCTCCCCCACCGTGCGGCTCCCGGCGCGGCTGCGGACCCTGCCGAGGGCTGCGCGGCTGACCGGGCTCACGGCACGGGAGCTGCAGACCGACCCGGGGGCCAACGTGGCCGGCGGCGCCGCCCTGCTGGCGGACGCTCAGCGAGAACTCGGTGAGCCGCTCAGCGACGACCCGGCCGAATGGTACGGGGCGGTGGCCCGCTTCTCCGGCGCGGACGACACCGCGACCGCGTCGGCGTACGCGAACGACGTGTACGACGTGCTGCGGACCGGTGAGGAGCGCACCACGGACTCGGGGCAGCGGATCGCTTTGGCCGCCCGGCCCGGTCTCGCACCCGACAGGGCGCAGCTCGCCCGCGCCGGGCTGCGCACCGCCGACGCCGCAGACACCGAGTGCCCGAGGTCGGTCGCCTGCGAGTGGGTCCCGGCGCCGTACGAGGAGTTCGGCGACGGCGACTACGGCAACCACGACGTGGGCGACCGCCCGTCCTCCCAGCGCATCCGGTACATCGTCATCCACGACACCGAGGGCACCTGGGACGGTGTCCTGAACCTGGTGCAGGACCCGACGTACGTGTCGTGGAACTACACGCTGCGCTCCACCGACGGCCATGTCGCCCAGCACGTGAAGGCCGAAAACGTGGCCTGGCACGCGGGCAACTGGTACGTCAACGCGGAGTCGATCGGCCTGGAGCACGAAGGCTTCCTGGCGAACCCGGACGCCTGGTACACGGAGGCGATGTACCGCTCCTCGGCCCGCCTGGTCCGGTATCTGGCCGCGAAGTACGGCATCCCGCTGGACCGGCAGCACATCCTGGGCCACGAGAACGTACCGGCTCCGCTGTCCGCGTACATCCCCGGCATGCACACCGACCCCGGCCCCTACTGGGACTGGCGGCACTACTTCGCGCTGCTGGGCCATCCGCTGCACCGCACCGCGGGTCGAGGCGGCGGCCTGGTGACGATCCTGCCGGAGTACTCGGCCAACCGGCCGGTGTTCACGGGCTGCACCGCGCCGGGCGAGCCGTGCGCGGCGCACGGCTCCGGCGCGGTGCGGCTGTACTCGGACCACGACGAGAACTCCCCGCTGATCGAGGACATCGGCATCGGCACCGCTCCGACGACGGACGTGAACGACGTGTCCTCGCGGGTGTCGACCGGCCAGCAGTACGCCGTCGCCGACCGGTGGGGTGACTGGACGGCGATCTGGTACCTCGGGCAGAAGGCCTGGTTCCGCAACCCCGGCGGGCAGCCCACGGCGGTGCCCGCGGCGGGCCTGGTGGTGACACCGAAGGCGGGTGCCGACAGCGTCCCGGTGTACGGCCGCGCCTATCCCGAGGCGTCGGCGTATCCCGCGGGCGTACCGGCCCGGTCGGTGTCCCCGCTGCCGTACCGGCTGCCGGCCGGTCAGAGGTATGTGGTCGGCGACCGCGTGCCGGGCGAGTACTACTACGCGGTCACCTTCACCAGGGACTCGCACCGGGTCGTGGTGGGCAAGGACCTCTACTACGAGATCCAGTTCGGCCACCGGGTGGCCTTCGTCCGCGCGGCCGACGTGCGGCTGCTGCCGTCGACGACCTGACGTCCCGTCGCCCGGGCCCCGCTCAGCCCTGCTGGAACAGTTCCGCCGGGAGCGGTTTCAGCAGGGCGTACAGGTCGTCGGTGATGGGCCGGTCCCAGGCGGCGATGGTGACCAGCACGTTGTCGCTGCGGTCGAACTGCACGCAGGAGACGCGGGACTCGGAAAGCTTCAGCCGGCGCACCACGAGGAGGTTGTCGCCCTGCATGACCGGCACGTCCTCGGCGCCGACGACGGTCACCTCCTCGTCGTTCTCCAGTGCCAGCAGCAGTTGCGCCACCTCGAAGGGGATCTCGTCCTCGTCGGTCTCGCGGGCCGGGGAGCCCTCCGGCAGATTGCCGATGATCATCGCGGGTCCGCGTCCGCCGAACAGGTCGTAGCGCAGGAAGACACCCTGGCAGGTGCCGTCGGGCGCGGGCAGCAGTCCGGCGCCGAGGTTCCCGGGCCAGTCGCCCGGGTCCATGGCCAGTACGTCGAAGTCGGGCCCTGCGGGAGTGGCGCTGCGGCGGCGGAGGAACGACATGCGGCCATGGTACGTGCACGAGCGCGGTCGACGGCGAGCGGGCGGAACGGGTCGACGCGGGCCCGCACGGGTCTTCGCGGCCGGCGGTCGGGACGCCGTCCGGGGGCCGCCGACCCGCCGACGCGGGTCCCCGCGACCGAGGGACACGACCGGCTCGGGGACCTCGCGACCGGGACGCGGCACGATGTCCACGGGGCACCCGGCATCCCGCGCGGCGGCCGGGCCGACGGAGCCGAGCAGCAGGCCGGCGAGACCGCCGCGCCCGCGCGAACCCGGCACCGGCAGGTGCGCCTGGTCACGGTCCCCTGAGCTCCGGATCGGGTCCTGGTGCTCCCGGGGCCGGGCCGTCCCGCCGGCGGCGCCGGAGCGGTGCTCCCCGCCCGTGTGTCCGGAATGCGGGACCCGACACGCACGCCCGGTCCGGTGGTCGGTGTCCTCAGGTCAGGTCGAACTCGCCTTCCCGGGCACCGGACACGAACGCGCCCCATTCGGCGGGGGTGAAGATCAGGGAAGGGCTCTCGGGGCGGTCGCTGTTGCGCATCGCGATGAACCCTTCGACGAAGGCGATCTGGACGTCTCCCAGCCCTCGGCTGCTGGACTGCCAGTCGGCGTTGCTCAGATCCAGTTCCGGCTTGTCCCAGCCCGTGAGCGGCTGCTGCTGGATGGTGCTCTCGGCCACGTCCGTGCTCCTCCCGATTGCGTCGTCCGCGGGCCAGACTATCGATCGCGGACCCGTGACGGACAGGCCGTGTGAGTGCCAATCGGGCGGGAGGTCCGCCGGGTTGTCGGGCTCTGCGGCACCGGCGGCGCGCCGGCCGGTCAGGGGGCGGTGCCGTCGCAGGGTGGGCGCGCGTGCGGTGATCCTGGTCCGGTCGCCCGCCGGTACGCAACACGATTGCCGCGGGAGGTCGGGGAAAGTGCACGCCGGACCCTTGCACCGGGCGCGGCGGCCTGGATTACTGATCCCCGGGCAAGACGACCGAATGATCGGTCGACCGGATGGCCGCGGTCGGCGAGGGAGAGGCACCATGGCGGATGTGAGGACGGACCTGTTCGACGCGGGCGAGCGGCTGGACGCCGCCGCCCTGCGCGCACTGCAGCTGGAGCGGCTGCAGGCCTCGCTGCGGCACGCGTACGAGCACGTGCCGTTCTACCGGCAGTCCTTCGACCGGGCCGGCGTGCACCCCGACGACTGCCGCGCCCTGGCCGACCTGGCCCGCTTCCCCTTCACCGGCAAGGCCGACCTGCGCGAGAACTACCCGTACGGCATGTTCGCCGTGGACCGGGAGCGGGTGCGCCGCGTGCACGCCTCCAGCGGGACCACGGGCCGCCCCACCGTGGTCGGGTACACCGACGCCGACCTGTCCCTCTGGGCGGACATGGTGGCGCGGTCCCTCCGGGCGGCCGGCGGGCGGCCCGGCGACACGGTGCACATCGCCTACGGCTACGGCCTCTTCACCGGAGGCCTGGGCGCCCACTACGGCGCCGAGCGGCTCGGCTGCACGGTCGTCCCGGCGTCCGGCGGGATGACCGCTCGCCAGGTGCAGCTGATCAGGGACCTGGAGCCGCGGGTCATCATGGTGACGCCCTCGTACATGCTGACGCTGCTGGACGAGTTCGAACGCCAGGGGGTGGACCCGCGCGGCACCTCGCTCGAGGTCGGGGTGTTCGGGGCGGAGCCGTGGACCGAGGAGATGCGGCGCGAGATCGAGGAGCGTTTCGGCATCGACGCCGTCGACATCTACGGGCTGTCGGAGGTGATCGGGCCGGGCGTCGCCCAGGAGTGCGTGGAGACCAAGGACGGGCTGCACGTCTGGGAGGACCACTTCTATCCGGAGGTCGTCGACCCGTTCACCGGGGAGGTGCTGCCGGAGGGCGAGGAAGGGGAACTGGTGTTCACCTCGCTCACCAAGGAGGCCATGCCGGTGATCCGGTACCGGACCCGGGACCTCACCCGGCTGCTGCCGGGCACCGCCCGCGTCTTCCGCCGGATGCAGAAGGTCACCGGCCGCAGCGACGACATGGTGATCCTGCGCGGGGTGAACCTCTTCCCCACGCAGATCGAGGAGATCGTGCTGCGTACCCCGGGCGTCGCGCCGCACTTCCAGCTGCGCCTGACGCGCGAGGGGCGGCTGGACTCCCTCACGGTGCGTGCCGAGGCGCGACCGGACGCGGGCCCGGAGGCCCGCGAGGCGGCGGCCCGTGCCGTCGCCGCGGCGGTGAAGGACGGGATCGGGGTGTCGGTCGCGGTCGAGATCGTCGACCCCGAGACGCTGGAGCGGTCGGTGGGGAAGCTGCGGCGGATCGTCGACCTGCGCTCGCGCTGAGGGCGGGGCCGCGGCCCCGCGGTCCGTCCCGCCCGGCGGGCGGATCCGGGCGCCCCGCCCGCCACCCGCCGTCGGCCCGGCCGCCGCCCGGCGCAGCTCGGCGCGGCGGGCGGCAGCCGGGCCGACGGCGTCGCGGTCCGCGCGGTCAGCCGTCGCCGAGTCGCTCCCGCAACTGCCGCTTGAGGATCTTGCCGCTGGCGTTCCGCGGCAGGTCCTCGACGAAGACCACCCGCTTCGGGGCCTTGAAGGCGGGCAGTCTCGCGCGGACGTGGGCGACGAGGTCCTCCTGCGACACCTCGCCGCGCGGAACGACGACCGCGGTGATCGCCTCGATCCACTTCTCGTCCGGCAGGCCGACGACGGCGGCCTCGGCGACCCGCTCGTGCGTGTACAGCGCGTCCTCGACCTGGCGGGAGGCGACCAGGACACCGCCCGAGTTGATGACGTCCTTCACCCGGTCGACGATCGTGAAGTAGCCCTCGGCGTCCCGCACCGCGAGGTCCCCGGAGCGGAACCAGCCGTCGCGGAACGCCTCCGCGGTCTCCTCCGGCTTGTCCCAGTAGCCCTCGCACAACTGGGGCGAGCGGTAGACGATCTCGCCGGGTGTGCCGTCCGGCACGTCCTTTCCGGCCTCGTCGACGACCCTGGCGTCCACGAACAGCACCGGCCGCCCGCACGAGTCCATCCGGCCCTCGTGCTCGGCGGGACCGAGGACGGTCGCCAGGGGGCCGATCTCGCTCTGCCCGAAGCAGTTGTAGAAGGCCAGCTCCGGCAGGTGCGCGCGGAGCCGCTCCAGCACCGGGACCGGCATGATCGACGCACCGTAGTAGGCCTTGCGGAGGCCGCCGAGGTCGCGGGTGGCGAAGTCCGGCCGGCCCGCGAGGCCGATCCAGACGGTGGGCGGGGCGAACAGGCTGTCGACGCGGCCCGCCTCGATCAGGTCGAACAGGGTTGCGCCGTCGGGTGCGTCGAGGACGGTGTTGGTGGCGCCGACGGCGAGGTACGGCAGCAGGAAGACGTGCATCTGCGCCGAGTGGTACAGCGGCAGGGCGTGGGCCGGGCGGTCGCCCGCGCTCAGGTCCAGGGCGGTGATGGCGCTCAGGTACTCGTGCACCAGGGCGCGGTGGGTCATCACGGCGCCCTTCGGCCGGGCCGTCGTACCGGACGTGTACAGCAGTTGCACCACGTCCTCCGAGCCGGGCTCGTCGCCGTCGTACGGCACCGCCGACGGCAGCCGCGCCAGCAGGGAGGAGTCGGCGTCGCGCAGCGGCAGGACGCGCACGCCGTCCGGGAGGCGGGCGGCGAGATCCGGGTCGGCGAGGACGAGGGAGCTGCCCGACTGGTCCAGCAGGTAGGCGAGGTCGCCACCGGTGAGGTTCTGGTTGACCGGCACGTGGACGAGGCCCGCCCGGGCGCAGCCCAGGAACGCGATGAGGTAGGCGTCGGAGTTGTGGCCGTAGGCCGCGACCCGGTCGCCCGGGGCGAGCCGCTGCGCCCGCAGGACGCTCGCGGCGCGCGAGACGGCGTCGTCCAGTTCCTCGTACGTCCAGCGGCGGTCGCCGTACTCGACGGCGACGCGTGCCGGGGTGCGGCGGGCGCTGCGGCGCAGCACCCCGTCCACCGTGCTCCCGTGTCCAGGCGTCATGGCACCCGATGCTCGGGCCGCCGCCGCGGCAGGTCAAGCACCCGTACGGCGGTCGTACCGACCGGGGGCGCCACGGCAGGCGGCCTGCGCCGGGCCGAGGCGGTCCGGTCCGGGCCGCGGCGCACGGTGGCTCCCGTCCCGCGGCGCGGACCCGCCCTCACACCTCCGGCCGCTCCAGCACCGCCATCGCCGCGTTGTGGCCGGGCACCCCGCTCACCCCGCCGCCGCGCACGGCACCCGCGCCGCAGAGCAGCACGTTGGCGTGCCGGGTCTCCACGCCCCAGCGTCCGGTGCCGTCCTGGGCGTGGGGCCAGGAGAGCTCCCGGTGGAAGATGTTGCCGCCGGGCAGCCTCAGGTCCCGTTCCAGGTCGAGGGGGGACCTGGCCTCGATGCAGGGACGTCCGTCCGCGTCGGTCGCCAGGCAGTCCGCGAGCGGCTCGGCGAGGTGGGCGTCGAGCTGGGCGAGGGTGGAGGCCAGCAGTTCCTCCCGTACCGCCTCGTTGTCGGAGGCGAAGATCCGCGCCGGGGCGTGCAGTCCGAAGAGGGTCAGCGTGTGGTGGCCGCGTTCGGCCAGGTCGGGGCCGAGGATCGTCGGGTCGGTGAGAGAGTGGCAGTAGATCTCCGAGGGCGGCGCGCTCGGCGGCGCACCCGCGGCGGCCTGTGCGTAGGCGGCGGCGAGCTGTTCGTAGCCCTCGGCGATGTGGAAGGTGCCGGCGAACGCCTCGCGCGGGTCGACGTCGGGATCGCGCAGCCGGGGCAGCCGTTCGAGCAGCATGTTCACCTTCAGCTGGGCGCCCTCCGCCGCGGGGGGCGGGGCGTCGCCGGTCAGCGCGGCCAGCTGCTGCGGGGAGGCTCCGACCAGGACGTGCCGGGCGGCGGCGACGCCCTCGCCGTCGGCCGTCCGCCAGGTCACCTCGGCCTGCCGGCCGTCGGTGTCGATGCGGACCGCCTCGTGGCCGGTGGCGATGTCGGCGCCCGCCGCGCGGGCGGCGGCGGCCAGGGCGTCGGTCAGCGCGCCCATACCGCCCACCGGCACGTCCCAGGCGCCGGTACCGCCCCCGATCACGTGGTAGAGGAAGCAGCGGTTCTGTCTGAGGGACGGGTCGTGCGCGTCGGCGAAGGTCCCGATGAGGGCGTCGGTCAGGACCACGCCGCGCACCAGGTCGTCGGCGAAGCGCTCCTCGATCGCGGCGCCGATGGGTTCCTCGAACAGCGTGCGCCAGGCCTCCTCGTCGTCCAGCCGGCGGCGCAGCTCCGCTCGCCCGGGCAGGGGCTCGGTCAGGGTCGGGAACACCCGTTCGGCGACCCGGCCGGTCATGGCGTAGAAGCGCCGCCAGGCCTCGTACTCGCGCCCGCCCCCGGTCAGCCGGGCGAAGGCCTCCCGGGTGCGTCTCTCGCCTCCGCCGACCAGCAGCCCCGTCACGCGGCCGGCGCGCCGCACGGGCGTGTAGGAGGAGACGGTGCGGGTGCGGACCCGGAAGTCGAGGCCGAGGTCCCGGACGATCTTCTTCGGCAACAGGCTGACCAGGTAGGAGTAGCGCGAGAGGCGGGCGTCGACGCCGGCGAACGGCCGGGTGGAGACCGCGGCTCCACCGGTGTGGTCCAGCCGCTCGAGCAACAGCACGGAGCGCCCGGCGCGGGCCAGGTAGGCCGCGGCCACCAGGCCGTTGTGGCCCCCGCCCACGACGACGGTGTCATAGCTTCGGTGCGGTCCGGGTGCGGTCATGATTCTTGGTAGCACGGCGCGATCGGCGTCGGCCAGGTGGCGGCCCCGTGCGCCGGCCCGGCACGCCGCGCGGCGAACGGCTCGCCTTCCCGCTCGTCGCCGCCTCGGCGGGCGGGCGCCGCGGCGGACACCCGGGGGTGCGGGCCGCGGGGGCGCACGCCCCCGCGTTCAGGTGAGCGTGTCCAGGAAGGCGGTGCAGGCGCGGGCGCAGTCCCGGCATGCGCGCCCGGCCTCCCCGGCGCCGGGCAGCCGGTCGAAGGCCTGTGCGGACTCCAGGCAGATCGTGCGGCACCACTCGACCTGGAGGCGCAGCCCGGCCTCGTCGGCGCTGTTCTGGTCCGAGAGCACGCGGCAGGTCGCGTCGCAGACCTCGGCGCACATGATGCCCTTGCGGCGGGCGCGCTCCTGTTCCTCCGCGCCTCCGGGCTCCACCAGGCTCGCGCGCAGTGCGCAGGCGTGGGCGCACTCGGTGCAGGCCTGCGCGCAGGCGAAGCGGTCCTCGAGGAACCGGATGAGCTCCTGCCGGGTAGTCGACGTCACGCTTGCGCGGGTAGCCGGTGTCGCGGAACGCCAAACCCCGCGGAGCGCCGCACTCCTCGCGTCCCCGCACCGGCCCTGCGGGGCCGGGCGTCCGGCCGCCCCGCCGGTCCGCCGCCACCTACGCGTTGGTCGACGCGATCGGCAGGGCGAAGGTCGACGCGATCGGCAGGGCGAACCGGTCCGGGACGCGGGAATCCCGCGGGCACCGACCGGGGTAGACATGTCGTTTTCATGGGTATTGAGGTGATATGACTACCTCAGCGATAGAGATGGCCGCAAGCGGTGCACTCACCATCGGTCCGTTCATCGTGGGACTCGGCGTTCTGGTGCTGCTGCTCGGCGGCTTCTGGCTGGGTGACCGCATCAGGAGCCGCGAATCGGCCCCTCCCAAGCCGGAGGAGCAACCGCACCTGCCTCCGGAGGGCGCGGTGCACGGAATCGAGGAGGCCCGTGAGCCGGAGGAGGTGCCGAACGACGGACGCCGCCGCATGCCGTACGAGTTCGGCAACCTGGGCACCCGGCCCGGCGACCCCGACCAGCCCCACGAGCGCCCGCGCTGGAGCAAGGGCAGCAGCGGCTCCTTCGGCGGAGGCGGACT
>NZ_JBJZOJ010000055.1:0-50415 GCF_047200655.1 Streptomyces sp. MS06 | reverse complement strand
GCCGAGCACGTAGTCGGTGTAGTGGTCGCTCCAGTAGGTGCGCCCGAACTGCATCGGCCCCGTCGCGGCCCACGGCGTCGTGTAGGAGGTGGTGCCCTGCAGCCGGCCGTTGACGTACAGGCGCAGTTGCCGGGCCGACGCGTCGTACACACCCGTCAGGTGGGTCCACACACCCAGCGCCGCGGAGTCCTGGGAGAGGACCCGCTGGTACGACCAGGTGCCGCCGGTCGGTGCGTCCGAGTCGACGGCCCGGAAGCTCCACTGGCCGCCCTTCCATTCGTAGCCCAGGTAGAACTGGCTGCGGTGGCTGCCGTTCTGGCTGACGTAGGTGCGGTTGCGGCTGCCGTCCTCGAGACGCACCCAGGCCGACACGGTGTACGAGCCGCGGGTGTCGAGCACCGGTCCGGCAGTGGACGCGTAACCCGTGCTTCCGTCCAGGGCCAGGCCCTTGTCGGTGACCGGCGCCGGCAGGGGGCTGCCCGAGGCGTCCGTGGTCAGCAGCCCGCGCCGGCCGCGGTCGTCGCGCGTCGCCCCACCGCCCGGTGTCGCGTCGTACTGCGGGACACCGCCGTCGGTGGCGGAGTCGACGGCCGCACCGCTCGACTCGTCGAAGTGCCAGCGGCCCGCCGGTCCCGCGCCGGAGGCGACCAGGAAGTCCAGCTGCCTGGTCTCGCCGGGACGGCCGCCGTCCACGTCGTCCCGGGCCCGGACCCGGAGGGAGAACGTGCCCGAGTGCTGCGGGGTCGTACTCACGGTGGCCGTCGACCCGCTCACCGTGGACCAGGTGTCGTCGGTGGAGAACTTGTACTCGTAGGAGACGATGTTGGCGTCGCCCGCCGCCGGGCTGATCGTGAAGGTGGCCGTCTGGCCCGGCCCGCCGTGGGCGGCGCAGTCGTTGGCGACGCACTCCGTGTACGGGGACGCCAGGGACACCTGCGGGGACTTCGGTGCCGTGGAGTCGACCTTGAAGTAGCAGAAGTAGGTCGTGCCGTAGCTGGTGAGGTGGCTGGCACCCTTGTTGTAGTACGACCAGGTCGCCGCGTGGTAGCGGTACAGCTTGCCGTCGGTCAGCGCCGACCACTTGAGCGCCAGGGCCGTGCCGTCCCCGACGTAACCGGTCGAGGGGCGCAGCTCGCCGTTGCCCGGGGTGGTGTCCGTCCAGGTGCCGTCGGGGTTCTGCTCGTCCAGATCGAAGTAGACCCGCAGTTGGGCGTCCTGCTCGCCGCCCGGCTTGGTCTGCGCCGTGCCCCGCAGGGTCGGCTGCGCGTCGGACACGATCGCCGGGTGCGAGACGTCCCGCTCGCAACTCGTGCCGGAAGCCGTCGCCACGCCGAGGGAGGTCGGCTTGTCCGGCAGGCCGACGTAGTCCACCACGAGTGCCGCGTCGTTCCTGAACCGCTTCCAGGCGGAGGTGTCCGACTCGTCGTGCGCACTGAGTTCGAGCGTCAGCCGGGAGAACTTGCCCGCCGCGAAGTCGCGGACGGTCGGCGTCAGGTTCTCGTTCGACTCGGCGGGGTTGTCGTGGAACTCGATCGGCGCGTCCGGCTGCGAGGGGTCGCAGGCCGTGCCGCGTCCTGCCGAGACGTTCCGGTCGACCATCAGGTCCCGTTCCGCCGGCCGGGTCGCCCAGGTCGTGGAGGAGGAGATGTTGTCGGTCCGGATCAGGTCCACCACCCGTGCGGTGCAGGTGAACGACCAGGTCTCGGTGGCCCGGAACGTGGCGTCGAGGATCTTCTTGCCGCTGAGCTTGGACGGGGAGAACTCGAAGTACAGGCGCTGCGTGTAGCCGGGGCCGCAGTAGTAGCCGTTCCAGGTGCCGCAGTGGCCGACGCCCTCGCCCTCGTTGTCGGAGCCGTTGCCCCAGCCGTAGGACTCGTAGCCGTCGCTGCGCAGCAGGGTCCGCTCCGACGCGTCCAGGCTCACCTCCGGGTCGATGAACAGCGGGAACGCCGAGGCGTCGGTCCCGGTCAGCATGCGCCGGTCCGGTACCACCGACAGCGCGTCGTCGGTGACGGCCACGTCCATGTCGGCCACCTTGTCGCCCTGCCCGGGCGCCAGGCCCGAACGCCTGGGCGCGGCCTCCGCAGGGTCGGACGGCGCTGCCTTCTTCGGGGCGGACGGCACGGCCTCCTGTGTGCCGGACCGTGCGGACTGCGCTCTGCCGACCGCCTTGGTCCTCGCGGTCGGTGTCCGCTTGCCGGTCTCTTCCCCGGCGGAGTCCCACATCCGGGCGGGCGGCGCCCGGAACACCGTGCGGCCCGCGCCGTCGACCGCCGCCAGGCTTCCGGCCGCGTTCTTGTGCAGCCGCAGGTTCTCGGCGTTCAGCTCGAAGGTGAGCTTCTTCAGCTTTCCACTAACCGCGGCCTGCGGGGTCTTCACGACGAACACCGGCTGGAGGCTCTCCGGGGTCGTGTTCACCCGCAGGTCGACGCCCGGCAGCACCTCCGGGTACACGGCGCTGGCGCCGTCCAGCGTCGGCGCGGGCAGCTTGCCCGGCCACCGCAGCTGAAGCGACCGGCCATGATCCGTGATCCGGGCCAGAGGCGCCTTGTCACCACCGCCGGACAGGGCGATCTGCACGGCGGCCGCCTTCGGCGCCACCGAACCGTCCGCCCGCTTCACCAGCGTCGCGTCCGGCGCCTGCCAGCCCCCACCCGACGCCGGCACCCGCACCGGCGCCGTCGCCTCCTCCAACGTGAAGGTGTAACCGTCCGGGTTGGCGTACACCGTCGTCCGCTCCGTACGCTCCCCCGTCACCTCGACCCGGTGACCGGACTCCGCGGCTTGCGCCAGCGCCCGCTGCCCCTCCGACAGCGGCGCGGAATCCGACTCCGCGGCGGAAGCCCCCGCCTGCTGCACCGGTAGCGCCAGTAGGGACAGCAGCGTGGCGAAGGCGATCGCCGCGGTGCCGCTCCCCCTCCGTCGCGCGCTCCCACGACGTCTTGTCACGCCGTGTCTCTTCCACCCTGCCTGCACGGAAACCCGCCCCCAGAATCTCAAGATCTTCAAAATGCCTGAAGATTGAAACCGCCCGCCGGCCTAGGGTCAAGGGACGATCATGCCGGGCGGCGCAGGGGTGGTTGCCGCGGCAGGGTTGCGGCTTGCGCCGAACGGCACTCGCGCCACCCGCTCAGCCCTGCCGCACCCCCCGCCGCCACACCTCCGCCACCAGCGGCACGCCCGGGCGGTACGCCAGGTGCACGTGGCTCGGTGCGTCGAGCAGTGCCAGGTCGGCGCGGGCGCCGGGGGTGAGACGGCCGATGTCCTCGCGGCGCAGGGCGGCCGCGCCGCCCGCGGTCGCCGACCACAGGGCTTCGTCCGGCGTCATCCCCATGTCGCGGACCGCCAGGGCGATGCAGAACGGGACGGAGGAGGTGAAGGAGGAGCCGGGGTTGCAGTCCGTGGAGAGGGCGACGGTGGCACCGGCGTCGAGGAGGCGGCGGGCGTCCGGCCACTCGGCGCGGGTGGAGAACTCGGCGCCGGGCAGCAGGGTGGCGACCGTGTTCCCGGCGGCCAGGGCGTCGACGTCGGCGTCCGTCAGGTGGGTGCAGTGGTCGGCGCTGGCCGCGTCGAGTTCCACGGCGAGCTGCACGCCGGGGCCGTAGCCGAGCTGGTTGGCGTGGACGCGGGGGTGCAGGCCCTTCGCCCTGCCGGCGGTGAGGATCGCGCGGGCCTGGTCGCCGTCGAAGGCGCCCTTCTCGCAGAAGACGTCGATCCAGCGGGCGTGCGGCGCGCAGGCGTCCAGCATCTCCCCGGTGACCAGGGCGACGTAGCCGGCCGGGTCGTCGGCGTGGTCCGGGGGGACGATGTGCGCGCCGAGGAAGGTGACCTCGTCGGTGTGGCGGGCCGCGATGCGCAGGGCCCGGGACTCGTCCTCGACCGTGAGGCCGTAGCCGGACTTGGTCTCGAAGGTGGTGGTGCCCTGGCGGAGCGCCTCGGCGAGGTAGCGGGTGAGGTTCGCCTCCAGTTCCGCGTCGGCGGCGGCGCGGGTCGCGGCCACCGTGGTGCGGATGCCGCCCGCGCTGTAGGGGCGTCCGGACATGCGGGCGTTGAACTCCCGGGTGCGGTCGCCCGCGAAGACGAGGTGCGAGTGGGAGTCGACGAAGCCGGGGATCACCGCCCGGCCGGCGGCGTCCACCCGGTGGTCGGCGGCGGGGGCGCTGCTCGCCGCGCCGGCCCAGGCGACGCGGTCGCCGTCGATGACGACGGCCGCGTCCTCGATCTGCCCGAGGGGGGATCCGTCGCCGAGCGAGGGGTCGTTGGTGACCAGCGTGGCGATGTTGGTGATGACGGTGCTGGTGCTCATGGCGTCCTTGGGGTTGCCGGGGCGGTGGGGGCGTCGGTCCCGCGGGGGTCTTCCCGGGGGGCGGGGGCGTCAGTCGCGCAGGGCTGCCAGGGCGGACGTGAGGGCCTGCGGCACGTCCGGTACGAGGGTGTGGGCGCCGTCGCGGACCACGTGCCGGCCGCCGACGACGGTGTGCCGGACGTCGGCGGAGGTCGCCGCGAACACCGCGGTCTCGGTGCCCAGCCGGGCCGGCGGTCCCGCGGTGCGCACCGAGTCCAGGGCGACGGTCGTGAAGTCGGCGAGTGCGCCGGGGACGAGGGTTCCCGCGTCGGGCCAGGCCAGGGCGGAGTGGCCGTCGGCGGTGGCGGCGCGCAGCAGCGCGGCGGCCGTCCAGTGGCCGCGGGTCCGGGTGCGCAGCCGCTCGTTCAGCTCCATCGCCCGCGCCTCCTCGAGCAGGTCGATGACGGCGTGGCTGTCGGAGCCGAGGGAGAGCGGCGAGCCGGCCCGTTCGAGGGCGGCGGCGGGGCCGATGCCGTCGGCCAGGTCGCGTTCGGTGGTCGGGCACATGCAGGTGCCGGTGCGGGAGCCGCCGATCAGCTCGATGTCCCCGGCGGTCAGGTGGGTGTTGTGGACGCCGGTGGTGCGCGGGCCGAGCACGCCGTGGTCGGCGAGGAGCCGGGCCGGGGTGCAGCCGTGGGCGGCCAGGCAGGCGTCGTTCTCGGCGGTCTGCTCGGACAGGTGCACGTGCAGCGGGGCCCGCCGGTGCTCCGCCCACTGCGCGACGGTGGCGAGCTGGCCGGCGGGGACGGCCCGGACGGAGTGGACGGCCGCGCCGATGCGGGCGTGCTCGCGGTCCTCCAGGGCCGAGCAGCGTGCGGCCCAGTCCTCCGCGGTGCCGTCGGAGAAGCGGAGCTGGTGGGTGTCGGGCGGCGCGCCGAAACCAGCCGACAGGTATGCGGTGTCCAGCAGGGTGATGCGGATGCCGGCCTCGGCGGCGGCCGCGAGGAGCGCCTCGCCCATCGCGTTGGGGTCGGCGTACGGGGTGCCGCCGGGGGCGTGGTGGAGGTAGTGGAACTCGCCGACGCAGGTGATGCCGGCCAGGGCCATCTCGGCGTACACCGCGCGGGCGAGCGCGTGGTACGTCTCGGGGGTCAGCCGGTCGGCGACCGAGTACATCACCTCCCGCCAGGTCCAGAAGGTGCCGCTGCCCACCTGCACCGTGCCGCGCAGGGCGCGGTGGAAGGCGTGGCTGTGGGCGTTCGCCAGGCCGGGCAGGGTGAGCCCGCGCAGGACCTCGGCGCCGGGCGGCGGCGCGGGCACGCCGGTGCGGAGGGCGAGGACGCGGCCGTCCCGCACGTCCAGCGCCACGCCCGACTCGATCCGGTCGCCGAGCCAGGCGTGCTCCAGCCAGTACGCCGGCGTGCGGTGCGTCGGCTGTGTGGGCTGCTGCGTGGGGGTCACCTGCAGGCCAGTCCTTCCAGTACGTCGGCGAGGGCGAGCACCCCGGCGACGCAGTCGTCCTCGGTCGCGGACTCGGCCGGGGAGTGCGAGACGCCGGTGGGGTTGCGCACGAACAGCATGGCGGTCGGGATCCGCCCGGACAGGATTCCGGCGTCGTGTCCCGCTCCGGTGCCGAGGACCGGCACGGTCAGGCCGGTCTCCTTGCCCAGGATGCGGGCGAGTTCGTCGCGCAGGGCGTGGTCGAACTCGACGACCGGTGTGAAGGACTCGCGGACCACGTCGAGGTCGGTCCCGTGGGCGCCGGCGTACTCGCGGGCGGCACGTTCGACGGCCGCGACGACGGTGTCGAGGGCGTCCTGGCCGGGGGCGCGGGAGTCGAGCCAGCCGCGGACGAGGGAGGGGATCGCGTTGACGCCGTTCGGCTCGACGGCGATCTTGCCGAAGGTGGCGACGGCTCCGGCGAGCGCGGCCTCGCGGCGGGCGGCGAGCACCGTCTCCGCGTACGGCAGCATCGGGTCGCGGCGGTCCGCCAGGCCGGTGGTGCCGGCGTGGTTCGCCTCGCCGCGGAAGTCGAACCGCCAGCGGCCGTGCGGCCAGATCGCGCTGGCCACGCCGACCGGGTCGCCGGACAGGTCCAGTGCCCGGCCCTGCTCGACGTGCAGTTCGACGAAGGCGCCGATGCGGCCCAGCCGGTCCGGGTCGGGTCCGATGGCCTCGGGGTCGTGGCCGGCGGCCTCCATGGCCTGCGGGAGGGTGGTCCCGTCGCCGTCGGTGAGCCGGTGCGCGTCCTCGACGGTGAGCTGTCCCGCGGTGAGCCGGGAGCCCACGCAGGCCAGCCCGAAGCGGGCGCCCTCCTCGTCGCCGAAGTTGACGACGGCCAGGGGCTTGGTGAACCGCGCTCCCCTCCCGCGCAGTTCGTCCAGGGCGGCGAAGGAGGACACCACGCCGAGGGGGCCGTCGAAGGCGCCCCCGTCCGGTACCGAGTCCAGGTGGGATCCGGTGACGACGGCGTCGCCGGCGTCCGGGTCGCCGAGCCAGGCCCACTGGTTGCCGTTGCGGTCGACCTCGTAGGCGAGTCCGCGCGCCCCGGCCTGCTCCCGGAACCAGGACCGGCAGTCGGTGTCGGCCGCGGTCCAGGCGTAGCGGCGGTAGCCGCCGGAGGAGGAGCTGCGGCCGATCGGCCGCAGCTCCTCCCACATGCTGTGGAAACTCAACGGTCGCCGCCCTCGCGCATCGGGACGCGGACGCCCTTGTCCGCGGCCACGGACTCGGCGATGTCGTATCCGGCGTCCACGTGCCTGATGACGCCCATGCCGGGGTCGTTGGTCAGCACCCGGCGGATCTTCTCGCCGGCCAGCGGCGTGCCGTCGGCGACCGTGACCTGCCCGGCGTGGATCGAGCGGCCCATGCCGACGCCGCCGCCGTGGTGCAGGGAGACCCAGGAGGCGCCGGAGGCCACGTTCACCATGGCGTTCAGCAGCGGCCAGTCGGCGATGGCGTCGGAGCCGTCGAGCATGGCCTCGGTCTCGCGGTACGGGGAGGCGACGGAACCGCAGTCGAGGTGGTCGCGGCCGATGACGATCGGCGCGGACAGCTCGCCGCTCGCGACCATGTCGTTGAACCGCTCGCCGGCCCTGTCGCGTTCGCCGTAGCCGAGCCAGCAGATGCGGGCGGGCAGGCCCTGGAAGTGGACCCGCTCGCCGGCCATCCTGATCCAGCGGGCCAGCGACTCGTTCTCCGGGAAGAGGTCGAGGATGGCCCGGTCGGTGCGGGCGATGTCCGCCGGGTCGCCGGACAGGGCAGCCCAGCGGAAGGGGCCCTTGCCCTCGCAGAACAGGGGCCGGATGTAGGCGGGGACGAAGCCTGGGAAGGCGAACGCGCGGTCGTAGCCGGCGAGCTGGGCCTCGCCGCGGATGGAGTTGCCGTAGTCGAAGACCTCGGCGCCGGCGTCCATGAAGCCGACCATCGCCTCGACGTGCCGGGCCATGGACTCGCGGGCGCGGGCGGTGAAGCCGGCCGGGTCCTTGGCGGCCGCGTCGGCCATGTCCTCGAAGGGCACGCCGACGGGCAGGTAGGCCAGCGGGTCGTGGGCCGAGGTCTGGTCGGTGACGATGTCGACGGGTGCGCCCATGGCGAGGAGCTGCGGGACCAGCTCGGCCGCGTTGCCGAGGACGCCGATGGAGAGCGGGCGGCGTGCGTCGCGGGCCTCGACGGCGAGCTGGAGCGCGTGGTCCAGGGAGTCGGCCCGGACGTCGAGGTAGCGGTGCTCGATCCGGCGGTCGATGGCGCGCGGGTCGCAGTCGATGCAGAGCGCGACGCCGTCGTTCATGGTGACGGCGAGCGGCTGGGCGCCGCCCATGCCGCCGAGGCCGGCGGTCAGGGTGATCGTCCCGGCGAGGGTGCCGCCGAACTTCTTCGCGGCGACGGCGGCGAAGGTCTCGTAGGTGCCCTGGAGGATGCCCTGGGTGCCGATGTAGATCCAGGAGCCCGCGGTCATCTGGCCGTACATGGTCAGGCCGAGCGCCTCCAGGCGGCGGAACTCCTCCCAGTTCGCCCAGTCGCCGACCAGGTTGGAGTTGGCGATGAGGACGCGCGGGGCCCACTCGTGGGTCTGCATGACGCCCACCGGACGGCCGGACTGGACGAGCATCGTCTCGTCGGCCTTCAGCGTCGTCAGGGTGCGGACCATCGCGTCGAAGGAGCGCCAGTCCCGGGCCGCCTTGCCGGTGCCGCCGTAGACGACGAGCTTGTCGGGGTGCTCGGCGACCTCGGGGTCGAGGTTGTTCTGCAGCATCCGCAGCGCGGCTTCCTGCTGCCATCCTCGGGCGCTCGGCTGCGTGCCGCGCGGCGCTCGGACGGGACGGGGTCCTGACATGGTCTGCCTCCTGGGCGGATCGCTACCGGCTGTTGTCGCGGCTATTCACATCCTGACGGGATGAATAGAGCTAGTCAATACGGCGCGGGGCACCGCCGGGGCACCCGAGGCGATCGGCCGGTGCACGACGCACGCGCGCGGGCGAGAGCGTCGAGACCGTGGGGCACACCCCTGACGACATCGGCCGCCCGCCCCTCGCCCACGCGCGCCGGCGAGGGCGCGGATACCGCCGCTCGCGTCCGTCCGGCGACGACTTCGAGGTGAACAACACCGGCAGGCTCGGACCTGCGGTACGTCCGCCCGCGCCCCTCGGGGATTCGACCGGGATACATCCGAGTTCCGAGCGAGACCTCGCCGCACTCCTCCTGCGCGCAGCCGCGGGTGCCGCGCCCGGCGACCACCCCCGTGACGCGGGGCACGGGCACGGGCACCGATGCCCTGTGACCTCGGTCTCAGGGTGCGGAGCCGTGCTCGCGTCCGGAGGGTGTACGGGTCCGACCCGCCGCCTCCCCCGCCGCACGGCAAACGCACAGATCAGCCCGGTGGCGCCCACCGGAACCGCGAGCGGGTGAGGGGCTGCCGTGCCCCGGCCGGACGATCCTCGGCAACTCGCCGCGCATACCAGGATTTTCCTTGTCCCTTGCCGACGGTGCATGCATATGGTGATCGCCGCGCCCCGCGGACTTGACCACTTCGCGTCCGGGCGCTCACCAGCAGGCGCCTGTGGGGGAAGCGTCACGCACACGGAGTTCCACAACCGGGAGCCGCCGCTCTCCCCGGCTGCGCCTTCACACGTTTCGTGGAGGGACATAGGTGTGCATTCCACAAGATCGAAACCACCGATGACGGGGGAACGAAAGCACCGTGGAACCGCCGTCGAACGGTGGCGGCGACTCGCCGCCCTGACCGCGTTGGTCACGGCCGCCGGTGCGGCCTTCTCGGGACTTCCCGCCTCGGCGGCGGACGATTCCCTGCCCGACACCTCCTACGCCACCTCCGGCACCACCGCGGACGAGCAGCTCCGCTCGGACCAGTGCCGGATGGACATCGCGCTGCGGATCGGCGGACCGAAGGAGAAGGAGGTCGCCGCCCAGGCGCTGGACGGCACCCCGGCGCAGCTACGGGCGGTGGCGAAGCTCGGCTCCGGCGCCGACGACGAATCCGCGCTGAGCAAGGCGTGGGACGCCGACTTCAAGGCGGGGTTCAACGCCGGAATGTCGGACAAGCTGTCGGGCCGCAGAAAGGTGTGGCAGGAGTACGTACCGTCCGACACCCCGCCGCCCGGCTACACCAACGCCAAGTGGAGCTGGGCGCCGGACTTCTTCAACACGGTCGGCCTGTCCGACTGGGTGTACAACTCCTTCGCCCGGTCCGCCAGCGACCTGTACGGTCCGACGATCCGTCCCGCGTCGCAGCAGGACCAGGACGCGGCCATCGCCCTGGGCAAGAAGCTCTACACCGAGGGGCACGGTGACACGGCCGAACAGAACGCCTGGGGCAGCTGGGTGTTCGCGCCGAAGGACTTTCCGCTCGCCGCGGACGACGTGCGCCTCTTCCTCCAGGACGGCGGTTTCGCCCGCTCCGCGCCGAAGCCGGACACCCTGGAGTTCCGGCTCGCGGTGGAGGCGCTCAAGGCCCGGTTCGCCTCCTGCGACTGGCGCAACCCTCCCGACCCCAACGGGGTGCTGGGGCAGGAGACGTCCACGGCGGCCGCCGAGTGGCAGCACGAGATCTCCTCGCAGCAGCCGCAGCGCGACACCATCCTGGCCACCAACCGCGACGCCACCCGGGTGCTGGCGAAGGCCGCCGGCGACCTCGGTGAACTCCTCGGCCGCTCCTGGCAAGCCGGCCGTCTGACGACCTGGCTGCACTACTGGCAGGGCCCGGGGACGCTGGGCACCGCCCCCATCACCTTCCACCTGTCCGAGGCACACGGCATGTGCCTGGACGACCCCGGTTCCAGCAAGAAGCGGGGCACCCGCGTCTGGCTGTACACCTGCAACAAGAGCGTCGCCCAGCAGTGGACGTACGACCAGGACACCGGCGCCCTGAAGAACAAGGGCGGGAAGCTGTGCCTGGACGTGGACGGCACCCGCGGCACGCCCAAGCCGGGCTCCAGGGTGCAGCTGTGGAGCTGCAACGGCACCGGTAACCAGCGCTGGTACCTGGCCAAGGGCGGGACCGTGCTGCACAACGTCGGCACCGGCCTCTGCCTGGACACGCACACCGCGAAGAAGCGGCAGTACTCCCAGGTGTGGTCCTGCAACGGCACGAAGGCGCAGGGCTGGGACGCCTCCGAGGACAACACCGGCACCGGCGCGGGCACCGACTCGATGTTCTACCCGAGCAAGAAGTCCCGGGACGCCGTCAGCTCGCACCTGACCTCGATCCGCAGGACCGCCAAGTCCCGCCTCGACGACCTCGCCGCACAGCTCAAGACCGCAGAGGCGGACGCCGGCAAGGTCAAGGACGCCGAACGGGCCGCCTACAAGACCGCCGACGCCGAGGGCGCGCCGCGGGGACGGGGTCTGCTGGGCGCCCAGCAGGCCGCACAGGTCGCGCTCGCCACCTCCGCCGCGGTGCAGGCGGTGGACAAGGCGGGCGCCACCGCCTACCACGCCGTGACCGCCGCGGCGGACCAGGGCAGGACCCTGCGGGACCTTGCCGTCTCCCAGGCCCACCAGACCCGGGCCGAGTTCCGCGCCGCCGCCGCCAAGGAGGCCGACGCCCAGGCCGAGGCCGCCGCCGAAGGGGCAGCGGCCCAGGCGAGGACCGCCGCCGCGGCAGACACCACCGCCCACACCGAGCTCGCCGCGGCCACGAAGGCGCAGGCCGTCGCCAAGGCCGCCGCCGCCACCGCGCACGCCAAGCGTCTGGCCGCGGAGAAGAACGAGAAGACCGCTGAGGCGGAGAAGGAAACGGCGGCGGCCGAACAGGCGCGGGCGGCTGCGGACCGGGCGACGGCGCAGACCGACGCCGCAAGCGCGAGCCGGGCCGAGCAGAAGGCCGAGTCGGCCGCGGCCACGGCGGCCGCCAAGCGTCAGGCCGCCGAGGACGCGGACACCAAGGCGGCTCAGGCACGCGGAAACGCGTGGGCCGCCGCCCGCCGCGCCGACGCCGCCCAGGCCAAGGCAGCGGCCAAGGACGCCTATGCCGACGCCCACGCGTCCGCGTCCGATGCGAAGGCCTCCCGCGCGGCGGCGAACGAGGCGGACCAGGCTGCGAACGAGGCGGAGGCGGACGCGAAGGCCGCGCACGCCGCCGCCGACGACGCGACCAGCGCCGCCACGGCGGCCGACGCCGCCGCCACACGGGCGGAGGCCGCGGCCGAGCGGGCCCGAGCCGACGCCGGCGCCGCCCAGGCGGCCAAGGACACCGCCGACGCGGCTGTGAAGGAGGACACCAAGGCGGCAGCGGAGGCGATCCTGGCATCCAGGACCGCCGCCCGGGCGGCGCGTACCGCCAGCGGCCTCGCCGACGAGGCCGAGAAGCACGCCAAGGACGCCAGGGCACAGGCCGACGGGGCTGCCGAGGAGGCTGGGAGCGCCGTCGCCGCGGCCGCCGAGGCTGCCGGGTATGCCAGCACCACCGCGTCGGCGGCAGAGGCGGCCAGGGACTCCGCCTCCCAGGTGGCCGAGCCCGCCAACGATGCTGTCCAGCTCGGCTCGCCGTACAGCGACACCGACCCGGCCGCGGGTCTCGCCGTGCTGACCGGGCAGGCGTCGAAGACGATCGGCCAGCAGCAGGCCGCCGTCGCGCAGGCCCGGGCGGACCAGGCGAAGACCGAAGCCGGCCAGGCGAAGGCGGCGGCCGACGCGGCGACCGGTGACGCGAAGGCCGCCTATGAAAGTGCCGCCTCCGCTGCCGGGCATGCCGCCGACGCTCGGGCATCGGCCCGGGACGCGATGGCGTCCGCAGCCGACGCCGCCCAGGCGGCGGCGGACGCGGCAGCGACGGTGCCGCCCACACTCGCCTACGACAAGGCGGCCGGAGCCGACGCGTCGGCAGCGGCCAAGGCCGCGGACACCGCTCAGGGGTACGCCGACCGAGCCCGTGGCTCCGCCGACCAGGCAGCCCTGGACGCCGACGCGGCCCGCGCCGCGGCCGCCCGGGCGGAGCAGGCCGCCGAGCACGCGCGCGCGGCGGCCAAGCGTGCCGACGCCGACGCCACTGCCGCCGAGGCGGCGGCGAAGGACGCCCGGAAGCAGGCCGAGGACGCGCAGAAGGCGGCGGTCCAGGCCGAGAAGCAGGCCGACCGGAAGAACGTGGCGAGCCGGATCGCCGCCAACGGCGGTCTCTACACCAAGTACACGATCACCAGCGAGAGCGCCGACCCCAACGGGGACTGCGTCGGCACCGGCACCGGGTCCCACATCGGTTGCGACATCTCGATGACCTTCCACATCTCCGGAACGGTCCAGTACTGGCTGCTCTCCCAGTGCACCGTCACGTCCTCGGACGGAGACAGCTGCACCGGCCACTACATCTACCTCGACAGCAAGCCCTTCCATGTGGACTACACCAAAACCGTTCACATCAACGGCCTCAAGCTCACCGAGTCGGTCGTCAAGGGCCTGCTCAAGGGCATCACGCAGGACTTCGTCGACTGCAGCCACGGAAGCGTCGGCGGCTGCGCCTGGGCCGCCTCGGTGCTCATCCCGCCGGACAGGATCCTCCAGGCGTCCAAGCTGGTGGCGGCGGTCGAAGAGGCTCTCCGAACGGGCTCCGGCATCGACAGGGCCGTGGACGCGATCAAGTCCTCCGTCGCCGCCGGCAAGGTGAACGAGGCGCTGAGCACGACCGTCATCGCGCGGCTCGAGGAGGAGACCGGCATCGCCGCGGCCGGCGGCTCGGTCGCCGAGCGGCTGTCCCACCTGGTGCACGCCTTCCAGCTCGGCTGGGACGTCAGGAAGGAGAAGTTCCTGGCCGACGAGGCCCACACCGGCCTCCTCTTCGAGGAGCAGACCGGCACCGACCTGATCAGGTACGAACCCCCGGCTCCCGTGCCGGGCGAGGTCGACCCGCCGTCGCCCGACTGGGTCGACGCGTCCGGCCGGACCTACGATGCGATGGGCCGCAACCTCACGCCGTCGCTCTTCAAGATGATGTGGGCCAAGACCGGTAAGCGCGGACTGCGGACGACGATTGCCAAACACGTGGGCAAGGCCGACGTCACGGTCTTCGACGTGACCAACATCGGGGCGGACGACATCGCGACCCTGAAGACCTACCTCACCGACAACGACCTGCTCCAGAAGGTGACACTCGTGGGCGAGCACAGTTGACCGGCGACGGAGGACGACGATGAGCAAGGAGATCTCCGTCTCCGACGAGTACGTGTGGACGACCACCACCGGCATGTACCAGTGGATCATCGAGTACCTCAGGAGCCGGGTTCCGGACAGGGGACTGTGGGATTTCGTCGAGGAGGAGGGCTTCATCGCCGTCGACAACTTCTTCGTCAGCGATCTCCCCGAGCCGTACCGGCACCGTGTGCTGCGGATCCTGGCCGACGAGGTGCCGCAGGCGTACGCCGACGAGCGGTGCGAGACACCCGACCGGTGGTCCGTGCACGGATACGCGGTGCGCAGTCTGGAGATCCTCGCCATGATGTGCGCGGAGGTCCTGCGGGAGTCGGGAGAGCCGGACCGGCCGCGCGGGGGCGAAGCCCTGTGAAGCTCTACGACGTGGGAGTCTCGGCCGAGTACGGCTGGATCATGTACTACGGGTCGGCGCCGATGTTCGACTGGCTGGTCGGGTTCCTGTCCGAGCGTCTGCCCGAGGGTCCGCCCGCTCTGCGTGACCGGGCCGTGCGCGAGTCGGCGAACGCCGCCCACCTGTATCTGCCCGACCTTCCGCCGGACCGGTACCGCAAGGCCCTGGAGATCCTGGCCGATGAGACGGTACCGGCCGCGCGTCGGGCGATGCGGACCACCCTGGCCGGGGTCTACCCGGAGACCCACGGTTTCGATCCGGCGGTCCCGGCTCTGGGCGACGTGAAGACCGTCGCGCTGATCGCCCGGCACGTGCTGCGCCGGGAGGCGGGCGGCTGAACGAAGGCCACCGGGCCCGCACCCTTCGCCGGGGTGCGGGCCCGTCCGTGTGTCCCGGCTCGGCCACTCGCCCCGCGACCCGGTCGCCCGCCGCCCGCACCGGGCGAGCGTCGCGTCCGCGAGGACCTCCGGTCCGGACGGGCGTCAGACCAGCGTCGCGGTCCTCCGCCGCGAACCGCCCGGCGCCGCGTCCCCGGCCGCGACCCCGGTGGCGCGGTAGCCCTTCACCGCCTTGCCGGCGGGGCGGCCCCCGGACCGGCCGAGCCAGTCGACGCGCACCCACAGCAGCGCGTCCTGCGCGCGTTCGCGGTGGCCGAGCCAGGCGGCCTTGAGGCGCAGCCCGGCGCCCGCGCCCGCGAGCAGCATGCCGCCGGCCGCGGGTACGGCGAAGGAACTCCCGAACGCGGCGAGGAAGGCGAGCAGCAGCCACCACCGGTGGCCGCGCCGCCAGTTCCGCACGGTCACCTCCCGGTCCTGGAGGACGTCGTGGCGGCCCGCACGGCCGGGCGTCCGGGACAGCTCGCGGTAGCGCCCCCGGCGGGCGCAGACCACCGCTGCGGCGGTGACGAGGAACACCGCGGCGCCGGCCAGGACGCCGATACGTCGCCCGGTCAGCCCGGGCAGCGGCAGGCCGATGCCCGCCGCGAACACTCCCAGCCACCACAGCGGCGCCGCCCCTGCGCGTACGACGACGGCCACCCGAGCCAGCCCCTGACCTCCGCGTGCCACGTTCCGCCTCCTCGTCACTTCGCCATTCCTGCACGGTCGTACCGGCACGGTCGTACCGGCACGGGAGGGTAGTGGCGGAAGGTGAGACGAGTCTGAGAGCGGGCGCCGGCACTCCGCGGCACCCCGCGCCCGGCCGCGGGACTACTCCACGAAGAGGCCGCGCGCGGCGGCCCGGGCGTCGAACTCCTCCAGGCGGGCCTGCGCGTCCGGCAGGTCGTCGCACATCGCCTCCAGCAGCACGCGGCCGAGCAGCATGGGCGAGCAGGCCGTGTCGAAGGCGAGCCCGGTACCGACGGCCGCGGGCAGCAGCAGGTCGGAGGCCTTGGCGACGGGCGCGAAGGCGGAGTCGGCGACCGTGACCACGGTGAGGCCGGCCTCCCTGGCGTCCTGCAGCGTGTCCAGGACCTCGCGCGGGTACCGGGGCAGGGCGAAGCAGAGCAGCGCGGTGGCTCCCGCGCGGACGGCCGCGTCGAGCCGGTCCTGGACCATGGTGCCGCCCTCGTGCAGCAGCCGTACGTCCGGATGCACCTTGGCGGCGAAGTAGGCGAAGCCGTAGGCCTGGGAGGCGGCGGCCCGCAGGCCCAGCACGGGCAGCGGGCGACTCGCCGCGAGGACCCGGCCGGCCCGCTGCACCGGCCGCGGATCGGCGAGGGCGTCGGCGAGGTGCCGGAGGTTCTCGATCTCGGCCTCCACCGCCTGCTGGTACGCGTTGAGCGAGGCCGCGCCGGCGGTCTGTTCGGCGGGCGCGGTCTCGCGCAGGTGGCGCCGGAGCGCCGGGTAGCCGTCGAAGCCGAGGGCGACGGCGAAGCGGGTGACCGAGGGCTGGCTGACCCCGGCCAGCTCGGCGAGTTCCACGCTGGACAGGAACGGCACGTCGGCGGCGCGGCGCACCATGCTGTGCGCGATGCGCCGCTGGGTCGGCGTCAGCCGGTGGCCCTCGAAGAGCGCCTGAAGCCGTGCGCCAGGGCTGTCGGTCAGGCTCATGGACGTGCTCCCCCTCGGTCGTCGCGGTGGTCGACGCCCGGGAGCGTACTCCGGGACCGACCACCGCCTATTCAGTCACCAAGAACTCTGCATGAGGCCATACAGGACCGGCAAGGGGCGGGACCCGGCCGCATCCGCCGAGATCCGAGGGGGCACGACGCCGTGCGCCCGGACTACTCCCTCTGCGAGGGGCGCAGAGCGACCAGCGGCACGCCCTCGCGGCGGTCGGCGCCCAGGGCCTCGTAGTCCGCCTCCGTACGCGGGTCGTGGCCGACGGACCGCATCAGCCGCTCCGCCGTCCGCGGGTGGCGGCGGGCGTACTCGGCGAGGGCCCGGCCGGACTCCTCCGGCGGCAGCGGCACGGCCGTTCCCCGGTACGTGCGGCGTCCCACCTGGTAGCGCACCTGAGGCGTGGCGAGGACGTTGCGCAGCCACTGCGAGCGTTCCCCGTAGCCGGAGGCGATCAGGAACGCGCCGGACTCCGGAAGCCTGGCGACGACCTCCAGCACCACTTGGCGGGGTTGACCGGACTTCCGGCCCGTGTGGGTGAGCAGCACCATGCGCTGCCCCAGCAGCCCGCCCAGCCCCATGCGGTAGAGCTTGATCGGCGCGCGCAGCACCATGCGGCGGATCCCCCTGTCGGGTGGTCCCCCCTTGAGCGGATTGAACATGTCAGCTACCCCTCCTCTTCTGCGGAACACGCGATTTCTGCGGAACATGCGGCAGGGAGGCCGCCGGTCGTCACCGGCCGGGCGGCACCAGCAGGGAGACGATCGGTTCGGCGAGGGCGGCGAGGTCGAGGGAGGGGTCGAACAGCGCCTGCAGGACGCATCCCTCGATCGCACCGACGATCACGGTGGCGCGGGCCGCCGGATCGACCGCTTCGACCGCTTCGATAGCTTCGGCGGCTTCGACCGCTTCGGCGGCTTCGGCGGCTTCGGCGGCTTCGGCGGCTTCGGCGGCATACCCGTTCCCCGTCGTCAGCAGTGCGGTGACGGCAGCGCGGTAGTCCCGGTAGAAGGCCGCCAGGTCGAACCAGGCCGGTGTCCGCACACCCATGGACCAGACGTCCAGAAGCACCCGGGAGAGATCCCGCTCGTCCGCCAGCAGCCGCATCACGGAGCGCACCAGGAACCGCAGCCGCTCCGCAGGGTCGCCCGGGCGCCGGCCGACTTCGGCGAGCAGGTCCCGGGAACGGGCCGCGAGGCCGTCGAACGCCGCTACCAGCATCTCCTCCCGGCTGTCGAAGTAGAGGTAGACGCTGCCCTTCGCGATGCCGGCCTCACGGGCGATGTCCTCGATCCGGCTGCCGCCGTAGCCCTGTCGGGCGAAGACCCGGACCGCGGCGGTGAGGATCTCCTCGCGCCGTGCCGCGCGATCGACGTGTCTGGGCATCACCGCTCCCGAATAACGACTGACCGGTCAGTCATTATTGTAGACGCTCGCCCTGCCGACGGGACGGGAGGACGGCCGGGGGCGGCGGGCGCACCTCCGACGCCCCGGCCGCACCCGCGGCGGACGGCACTGCCTCCCGGCCGCCCGCTGCCGCCCGCGGCCGGCGGCGGTTGCGGGGCGGGGCCACCCGCCGTCAGCCAGGCCGTCCGGGGGGCGGCGGTCCGGCAGGCCGTCCGGGGGGCGGTGGTCCGGCTGGTTCGTGGGTGATCAGGTCTCCCGGCTGGCAGCGCAGGGCCTCGCAGATCCGCGAGAGCGTCGAGAAGCGGACGGCCTTGGCCCGCCCGTTCTTCAGCACCGACAGGTTGACGACGGTGATCCCCACCCGTTCGGACAGTTCGGTGAGCGTCATGCCTCGCTCGGCGAGGAGACGGTCCAGGTGGATCCGGATCGCATGGAGTTCCTCCTCGGGCATCAGATGGTCCCTTCGAGGTCCTCCCGCATGCGCACACCCTCACGCATGACCCTCCCCATGACCACTGCGGCGAGGCCGGCGAGGACGAGCGCCATCGGCCCGGAGACGGTCGGCCCCGAGCCGGCGGCCGACGCCATGCTCCCGGCGAGCCACGACCGCGACGAGCCGACGACGAGGCCGGTCAGCAGCGTGCCCACGGTGACGAACCAACCTAGGACGGTGAGCCGTTGCGCGACCGGCGCGGTGAACGGACCCTGCTGCACCACGGCCCTGAACAACCGGGAGAAGAGCAGCAGTGCGAGCGCGCCGAACAGCAGCCACGGCAGCTCGCCCCCGAGGTCGGCGGCGCGCTGCCCCGCGGAGGGACTGCCCTGGCAGAGGCGGGTGGCGCTGCCGGAGACCTCCACGCCGGTGCCCACCGGCAGCGGATCCGCGGGACGGATGTTGCGCCAGTAGTCCGTCTGCACGCAGACCGCCCCGTCGTCCAGCGCGTGCGCGACCCCCGTGCCGACGAAGGCGAGCCCGCAGAGCACCGCCAGCCCAAGGGTGACCGAGGCCAGAGCCCTGGTGAGTCGCGTGTCCATCGCACCCCTCCTTATCGATTTTCGATATGTTCAAACTAACCGAGCATATCGATATTCGACAAGTCCAGGGCTGCCGGGCGTGTCCGGGTCCCGTCCGCCGCACCGGGCCGCGCCCGCCGCCGGCAGCTGCGGCTCCCGCTCCCGCAGCCCCCGCCGGAAAGGGGAGCTAGCCCCAGTGCGCAGGACGCCGGGGGTCCCTACGTTGGTGGGCCTTGGCGGCAAGGGGAGACGACGTTGAACGGCCACGAGACGGACCTGAGTGAAGACGCCGGCCTGAGGAAGGAACTGGACGCGACGCTGAACGCCCGCCGGGAACTGGGCGAGGAGTACGAGTCCGCGCTGGTCGACTCCTTCCTGGAGAAGGTGGACCGGCGCATCGACGACGCGGTGGACCGCAGGGTGCGGCGGCAACTCGCCGAGCAGCAGACGGTGGCCGCCCGCAACGCACGGGATCCCGGGACGACGGACTCCTTCGGTGAGCGCTTCGGGTTCGGCATCGTCTCGCTGGTGCTGGCCGTGCCGCTGTCCGCGATCGGCGGGGGCACCGCCCATCTGGAGGGCCTGCTGATCGCCTGGACCGGCATCGTCGGCGTCAACGTGGTGCAGGCCGCGCGCACCACACCTGGCCTGTTCGGCAGGCGGCGCGGCGAACGCCGGGGCTCCGAACCGGAGGGCTGAGGGCCGGCCCACCGGACGCCGGGGCCCCGAACCGGAGAACGGACGGCGCGCCGGGCTCCGAGGCTCCGACGGACCGGATCGCGAGGACCGGGAGGACGGCTAGGACCGCGAGGACCGGCGGGACCGGGCGCGGCGCAGCCCGCCGCGTCCCGGGGCCCGGCACCGGACGCCCTCGGGCCGCGCACGGCGGCACGCGTCGCCCCCCGCGGCAGGCTGTGCCGCGGGGCGACGTGGAGGTTTGTGCGCGGGGACCGCCGCACCCCCATCGCTGGGGGGCGGGACGACGGCGGTCCCCGCGAGGGACGCGAGACCGGGTCAGGGCCTGGCTGCGCGTCCGTGGCGTCCATGGAGGTCCGGGAGCCGCTCCGGAGGTCCGTGACGCCGTTCGGCGTCGGTCGGGGCGGGGAGCCTCCCCCAGTGCTCAACGCCTGGGAGGTACCCCCATCGCCCTGCCGACGACCACTAATCTGCCTGAGCCGTGTTAAGCGGGTGCTGCGTGGACGTGACGCCCTCGTACCACTTCCGCTCCGCGGCGATCAGCCGCGGCCACCACAGGTTCGCCGCCGCGGCGGCCCGTTCACCGCAGGTTCGCCGCCGCTTCCCCGCCTCGGCGAGAAAGCCGCTACTTCCCCGTCTTGGCGAGAAAGGCGAGCAGGTCCTGCCGGCCGATGACACCGGTCGGCTTGCCTTCGACGAGGACGATGGCCGCGTCCGCCCGCCCGAGCACCCCCATCAGGTCCGCGACCGGTTCGCCGGAGCCGACCTGCGGCAGCGGACCGGACATGTGCTTCTCCAGCGGGTCGTCGAGGGAGGCCTTCTTGCTGAACAGGGCGTCCAGGAGTTCCCGCTCGACGACGGAGCCCACGACCTCGGCGGCCATCACGTCCGGGTGGCCGGCGCCGGGCTTGACGACCGGCATCTGCGAGACGCCGTACTCGCGCAGCACCTCGATCGCCTGGCCCACGGTCTCCTCGGGGTGCATGTGGACGAGGGAGGGGATGGCGCCGTGCTCCTTGTCATCGAGGACGTCGCCGACCCGGGCGCTGGGGCCGGTGTCCTCCAGGAAGCCGTAGTCGGCCATCCACTCGTCGTTGAAGATCTTGCTGAGGTAGCCGCGCCCGCTGTCCGGCAGCAGTACGACGACGACGTCGTCCTCGCCGAGCCGCTCGGCCACCTTCAGTGCCGCGACGACCGCCATCCCGCAGGAGCCGCCCACCAGCAGCCCCTCCTCCCTGGCGAGGCGGCGGGTCATCTGGAAGGAGTCCTTGTCGGACACGGCGACGATCTCGTCGGCGACGGTCCGGTCGTAGGCGGTCGGCCAGAAGTCCTCCCCGACGCCCTCGACGAGGTACGGCCGCCCGGAGCCTCCGGAGTAGACCGAGCCCTCCGGGTCCGCGCCGACGACCTTGACCCGGCCGTCGCTGACCTCCTTCAGGTAGCGGCCGGTGCCGGAGATCGTCCCGCCGGTGCCGACGCCTGCCACGAAGTGGGTGATCCGCCCCTCGGTCTGCTCCCACAGCTCGGGCCCGGTGGAGTGGTAGTGCGACAGCGGGTTGTTGGGGTTGGAGTACTGGTCCGGCTTCCAGGCGCCGGGCGTCTCGCGCACCAGCCGGTCGGAGACGTTGTAGTACGAGTCCGGGTGCTCGGGGTCCACCGCGGTCGGGCAGACGACCACGTCGGCGCCGTACGCGCGCAGCACGTTGATCTTGTCGGTGCTCACCTTGTCGGGGCACACGAAGATGCAGTGGTACCCCTTCTGCTGCGCCACGATGGCGAGCCCGACCCCGGTGTTGCCACTGGTCGGCTCGACGATCGTGCCGCCCGGCCGGAGCTCCCCGCTCTGCTCGGCGGCCTCGATCATGCGGAGGGCGATGCGGTCCTTCACGGAGCCGCCCGGGTTGAAGTACTCCACCTTGGCCAGGACGGTGGCCCTGATGCCCTTGGTGACGTGGTTGAGCCTGACCAGCGGGGTGTTGCCGACGAGGCTGATCATCGAGTCGTGGAATTGCACCGTTGTCTCCGGATGCTGCACAGGATGCGGTCGTGGTGGTGCCGCCAGCCTATGGCCTGCGCGGGAACGTGCGGGCCGATGACGATCGTTTGCCGGGAACGCACGGCGGGGCGGTCGTTCACTCCCCGTCGAGATTGGGCGACGGTCCGTACGGGGCAAGGAGTGGGTGTAGGGGCTACGAGGAGGTGGCGGCGACGTATGAGCAGCATGTCGAGGGCGCGGGTGGCCCGGCGCATCGCGGCGGGCGCCGCGTTCGGCGGTGGCGGTATCGGCCTGGCGGGCGCGGCGGTGGCCGGCCTGCTGCTGGCCGAGGTGCGGCTGGCCAGGCGCCATGTGGGCATCGGTACGACCCCGCACGTCCCGCACGCCGAGGGCCGGTACGGCCGGGTCTGGGACGCCCCGGGCGGGACCGCTCTGCGCCTGGCCATGCTGGGCGACTCCACGGCGGCGGGGCAGGGCGTGCACCGCAGCGGGCAGACGCCCGGCGCGCTGCTGGCCTCGGGGCTGGCGGCGGTCGCCGAGCGCCCGGTGGAGTTGGCGAACGTGGCCCTGCCGGGAGCCCGCTCGGACGACCTGGACCGGCAGGTGGGGGCGGTGCTGGCGGACCCCGCCCGGATCCCCGACGTCTGCGTGATCATGATCGGGGCGAACGACGTCACCAACCGGATGCCCGCGACCCGGTCGGTGCGGCATCTGGCGGGGGCCGTGCGGCGGCTGCGTACCGCGGGGGCCGAGGTGGTGGTCGGCACCTGCCCCGACCTGGGCACGATCGAGCCGGTGCAGCAGCCGCTGCGCTGGCTGGCCCGGCGGGCCTCCCGCCAGCTCGCGGCCGCGCAGACGATCGGGGTGGTCGAGCAGGGCGGCCGCACCGTGTCCCTGGGCGACCTGCTGGGCCCGGAGTTCGCGGCCAACCCGCGGGAACTGTTCGGCCCCGACAAGTACCACCCGTCCGCCGAGGGCTACGCCACGGCGGCGATGGCCGTACTGCCGACGGTGTGCGCGACCCTGGGGTTGTGGCCCGCGGAGGAGGAGCGCCCCGACCTCTCCCGCCGCGAGGGCTTCCTGCCGGTGGCGAGGGCCGCGGCCGAGGCCGCCTCGGAGGCCGGCACGGAGGTCGCCGCGGCGATGCCGACGGGGCCGCGCGGCCCGTGGGCGCTGCTGAAGCGCCGGCGGCGCAGGCGGGTGGCGGAGGCCGAGCCGGCGTCCGCGCGCTCGACCTGAGGGCAGCCGCCGGAGGCACGAAAAAAGCAAGCGCTTAGAAAATTGCGGTCAGGGTCACACCGCGCCGACCGTGACCCGGGCAGTACGTACGGGTAACTTCCCAGGGAGTCCGCCGCCCCCCGCACGCCCCGGCGCCCCGCCCGACGACCGCCCCTATCGACTGGAGCCGTGATGCCCGAAGCCGTCATCGTCTCGACCGCCCGCTCCCCCATCGGCCGCGCTTTCAAGGGCTCCCTCAAGGACCTGCGGCCCGACGACCTCACCGCCACCATCATCCAGGCCGCGCTGGCCAAGGTCCCCGAGCTGGACCCCCGGGACATCGACGACCTGATGCTCGGCTGCGGCCTGCCCGGCGGTGAGCAGGGCAACAACCTCGGCCGGATCGTCGCCGTGCAGATGGGCATGGACCACCTGCCCGGCTGCACCATCACCCGCTACTGCTCCTCGTCCCTGCAGACCAGCCGCATGGCCCTGCACGCCATCAAGGCGGGCGAGGGCGACGTGTTCATCTCGGCCGGCGTGGAGACGGTCTCCCGGTTCGCCAAGGGCAACTCCGACAGCCTGCCGGACACGCACAACCCGCTGTTCGCCGACGCCGAGGCGCGTACCGCCGCCGTCGCCGAGTCGGAGGGGTCGACCTGGCACGACCCGCGCGAGGACGGCCTGGTGCCCGACCCGTACATCGCGATGGGCCAGACCGCCGAGAACCTCGCCCGCGCGAAGGGCATCACCCGTGAGGAGATGGACGAGTTCGGCGTCCGCTCGCAGAACCTCGCCGAGGAAGCCATCAAGAACGGCTTCTGGGAGCGCGAGATCACCCCGGTGACCCTCCCGGACTCCACGGTCATCAGCAAGGACGACGGGCCGCGCCCCGGCGTCACGATGGAGGGCGTGCAGGGCCTGAAGCCGGTCTTCCGCCCCGACGGCCTGGTGACCGCCGGCAACTGCTGCCCGCTGAACGACGGCGCCGCGGCCGTGGTCGTCATGTCCGACACCAAGGCCCGCGAACTCGGCCTGACCCCGCTGGCCCGCATCGTGTCGACCGGCGTCTCCGGCCTCTCCCCGGAGATCATGGGCCTCGGCCCGGTGGAGGCCTCCCAGCAGGCGCTGCGCCGCGCCGGTCTGGGCATCGGCGACATCGACCTGGTCGAGATCAACGAGGCGTTCGCCGCGCAGGTCATCCCCTCCTACCGGGAGCTGGGCATCCCGCTGGACAAGCTGAACGTCAACGGCGGCGCCATCGCCGTGGGCCACCCCTTCGGCATGACCGGCGCCCGCATCACCGGCACGCTGATCAACTCCCTCCAGTTCCACGACAAGCAGTTCGGCCTGGAGACCATGTGCGTGGGCGGCGGCCAGGGCATGGCGATGGTCATCGAGCGGCTGAGCTGACCCGCCGCCCGCGGGCCGGCGCCTGAGCGCCCGTCAGGCGCCCTGCGTAGCCGCCCCGGCACCCGCCGTGAGCGTTCGGCCCGGAGTCCGGCCTTCCCCCGGACCCCGGGCCGTTCTGTGATCCAATCTCACCCAGGATGTGACCTATCTCCCCCGGGAACGGGATACCCGCAGGTCAGATGGGTGCACTGGGGGCGGTCAAGACCAGCGTCCCGCCCGTTTCGTGACGTTACGCACTGACAGGTTGATAGTCCGCCCTTCAAGCTGATGTAGGAAGTCGGGGGTCGACTTTGAACCGGGAGTACGTCAGTGAGCGCCATGCCGATCACCTTGCTGGTCACCACGGCCGCCACGGGCGCCGTGGGCGTCGCCGTCCTGCGGACCGTCGTGTTGCTGCGCCGCCAGGTGGCCGCCCTGCAGGACCAGCTCGCCCGGAACGCTCGCACCGCCGAGCGGGACGCCGCCGCGGTCCGGAGGCTGCTGCCCTCGGCCCGCTCCACGGCCGACGCCGAGCACATACGCGCGGCGGTGGCCGAGGCGCTCGCCGAGGAGCGGGAGCGGGAGCTGGCCGAGGCGCGCGCCTTCTGGGCGGCGCAGGAGGCCCGTGACGGCGACGGGCCGGCCGCCCTGCTGGGGCTGCCCGACAGCGAGCTGTTCCTGCCTCGGCAGGCCGACCACGCCGGCCTGGAGCCGGTCAGCGAGCTGGGCCACGAGACGGCCGCCGAGGCCGACGAGTTCGCCGGCGAATCCGCGGAACTGGCCGCGGCCCGGCGCCGCCACCCCTCGCACCCGGACTTCGTACCGAGCCCGTCACCGGCCGTGAACGACCACGAGCGCACCGTCTCCACCCTGGAGGAGCTGGCCTCCGCCCGGGTCGAGCTCACCGACGTCCGGCCGGGTCCGCTCGGCACCCTCGACGTCTACGTCTTCGCCGACGGCACCACGCTGTGCATGACCCCGGGCCACCGCGAGACGGCGGAGCGCCTGTCCGGCGCGCTCCGCAGCGGGCAGACCCCGTACCTGCTGGGCGGCTCGGGCATCTCCGGCGCCTACACCCTGACCTTCGCCTGCGGCGGGGAGAGCGTGTACATCCTGGCCGACCGGGTGATCGCCTCCCTGTAGCGGTCCGACGCCCGGGACGTGCGGTCCCGGTGCGGGACCAATGGCCCTGGGCGACAGCCGTGCCCCGCGGGACAGTGGAGGCAGGAGCGGCACCGGTCCCCCGCGGTGTCGCTCCGTTCCGCGATCAGCGGTGTCGCTCCGTTCCGCGATCACCGCCCCCTCCGGGAGCCGGGCACCCGCCGGACCGTCAGATTCCCGCCCGCTTCTGCGCCTCCTGGACCGCCCGCACCGCGTCGGCGACCTCGGACTCGCTCCCGAGGACGACCGCCAGATCCCGCCCCGCGACGGTGACCTGGTCGGCGGCGGCGAACATCCCCGCGTCCGGCATCTCCCGCGGCTCCTCCCCGGGCTCCTCCACCAGCTGGGCCCACCGGGCCAACTCCCTCGCCAGCTCCAGCGCTTCGGCGGCGGCACCGCGCTGCAGGCGGCTCTGCGGGGCCGCGCGCAACCGGTCGGCGAAGTGATCCACCGCGCGGGTCAGGGGTGTCGTATCAACCACGCCGCGAGCCTACGCGCCGTATCGGGACTGTTGCCAACGCGCGAACACTCAGGCACCGTGGCCTGAAGGACCGGCTTACATCCCCTGCGCACGGAGGCGCCGATGTCCCAGACCTTCTCCGAAGAGACCCATCGCAACCTGCTCGCCCGCATCCCCCAGTGCACCGGTCGTGCCATCGCCGACTGGCTGCGCGCCGTCGAGGAGGGCCCCGCCCTCGTCCGCTTCGAGGAGAAGGTCAGCTGGCTGCGGCACGAGCACAACCTCGCCTACGGCCACGCCAAGGCGATCGTCCACGAGTACGACCTGAGAAGGGCCGCGCGCAAGCTGCTCTGAGCGGCCCCGGGCGCGCACCCCGCTCCAACACGACGGAAGGGCCCCGGGTGGTCACCCGGGGCCCTTCCGTCGGCGGAGTGCAGAGGACGTGCTCCGTCGGCGGAGTGCAGAGGACGTGCCGGCCGTGCGGTCGGTCCGGCCCCGTCCGGTGCTGCTAGTCGCTCTGGTTGAGGATCGCGATGAGCCGCAGGAACTCCATGTAGATCCACACCAGCGTCACCGTCAGTCCGAAGGCGGCCAGCCACGCCTCCTCGCGCGGGGCACCGTAGGCGATGCCGTCCTCGACCTGCTTGAAGTCCAGGGCGAGGAAGCAGGCACCGAGGATGATGCCGATGATGCCGAAGACGATGCCGAGCGGACCGCTGCGGAAGCCGAGGCCGTCACCGCCGCCGATGACCGCGAACAGCAGGTTCACCGCCATCAGCAGCACGAAGCCGATCGCGGCCGCCATCACGAAGCCGTAGAAGCGGCGGGTGACGCGGATCCAGCCCGCCTTGTACGCCACCAGCACGCCGGCGAACACCGCCATCGTGCCGAGCACCGCCTGCATGGCCGCGCCGCTGGCGATGCGGTTGTCGACGACGCTGGAGATGACGCCCAGGAAGACGCCCTCGAAGGCCGCGTAGGCCAGGATCAGACCGGGCGAGGCCTTGCGCTTGAAGGACTGGACGAACGCCAGGACCATGCCGATCAGACCGGCGACGGCACCGATGCCGTAGCTGCGGCTGAGGTGGGCGTTGTCGACCGGCAGCAGAGCCCAGGCCAGTGCGGCGGTGAAGACCAGCACACCGAGCGTGGTGGCAGTGCGCAGGACGACGTCGTCCATCGTCATGCGGCCCGCGGTGGCGGCCGGCGCCGGCGGGGCACCGGTCTGCGTCCCGGACTGGGCGTACGGGTTCTGCGCGTAGGGGTTCTGCGCGTACGGGTTGCCCTGCGCGTACGGGTTGGCCTGCGTGCCCACGGCGGGACCCCCGGCCTGCGGCGCGGTGTTGAAGCCCGCGTAGCCGTTGTCGCGGCTGAACCCCCGTCGCGAGAAGACCGGGTTTCTGCTCCTCATCTCACTCCTCCATGGCCGCCGTGCGCGGCCTTGGGCTCAAGAGTAATGGAAAGGCAAAGGGTCCACCCTAGTACCTGGGGAGGATCTTTCCCTCATCGTGCTGGCCAACACGCTACGCGGCGCCGCGATTCCCGGCGAGGACCGGCACCCTTCATGACCAAGCTGCGACCTGGCCGGAACCTGGCGGAGATCACCCGGCGGCCCCGGCCGACCACCCGTCCGGCTCCCCGCCGACGCCCCGGCGGTGTGCCGCGCGTCACACGCCCCGGCAGTGGTCGCCCGCACGGGGGCGCCATCGGCTCGGCGCGGGCACACGAGGGCTGACGGGTCGATGGGTCGACGGGGGATGGGGATGGGGATGGGGATGGGGATGGGGGGCGGGATCGGCGTTTCCGCCGCCGCAGCGGGTCCGGCGCACCGCCGATCCGAGGGGACCGACGCCTCGCCGCAGGCGAGGGAGTGCCCGGAGCCGGACTTGAACCGGCACCCCCGCGAAGGGGCAGCGAGGTTTAAGCTCGCCGTGTCTGCTTTCCACCATCCGGGCAGGCCGTGGGCTCCGCTTCGATGGTCGAGCCTATCGTTGCGTCATCCCCCGAACATCGGTCCGGTGACGCGATGTTGTCTTATTTTATTGAGGTCTGAGGGAGCATCAGCCACCGGAACGGGCCGTCAGCACTTGCCACCAGCGTTACCCGTGACGGACGCCCGCGTATGCGGAATGACGGAATTTCACCGTCTGGACAAGGGTGCTCCACCTGTTCTCGAGGCGCACTCCCCTCAGGGCCGACCGGGGTCCCGCTCCTCGCGGGCAAGGGGGACCCCGGTCGCGCCCGTTTCCGCACCCGTTTCCGCACCCGTTTTCGCACCCGTTTTCGCACCCGTTTCCGCGTCCGGTCCGGACCGGAGCCCGGCTCCCGGCTCCCGGCTCCCGGCTCCCGGCTCCCGGCTCCCGGCTCCCGGTCCAAGAGTCCGGGGGGTCCGGGTCCGGAGTCCGGGTCCCGTCCCGGGTTCGAGGGGGCCAGGTCAGCTCCAGGTGCGGGCCCGCAGCGGCATCCCGGAGGTGCCCGGTTCGGGGGTGCGCACCGCCAGGACCTGGTTGACGCCGATCCGGTTGCGTTCGAAGGAGAGCGCGGAGGCCGCCATGTACAACCGCCAGACGCGGGCGCGTCCGGGGCTGGTGAGCCGTACGGCCCGGGTCCAGTCGGCCTCCAGGTTGGCGACCCAGCGGCGCAGGGTGAGCGCGTAGTGCTCGCGGAGCGCCTCCACGTCGCGCACCTCGAACCCGGCGGACTCCAGCTGGCCGACGGTGGCGCCGATCGGTTGCAGCTCCCCGTCCGGGAAGACGTAGGCGTCGATGAACGCGTCGACGTGGTACGTGGACTCGTCGCGCTGGGGGCGCCGGGCGATCTGGTGGTTCAGCAGCCGCCCGCCGGGCCGCAGCAGGGCGTACAGGGTCCGGGCGTACTCCACGTACCGTTCGGCGCCGACGTGCTCGGCCATCCCGATGGAGGAGACGGCGTCGTACGGCCCGTCGGTGACGTCCCGGTAGTCCTGGACCCGGATCTCCACCCGGTCGGTGAGTCCCTCGTCGGCGACGCGCTTGCGGGCGTACGCGGCCTGCTCCCGGGAGAGGGTGACGCCGACGACGCTGGCGCCGTGCTCGCGGGCGGCGTGAAGGGCCATGGAGCCCCAGCCGCAGCCGACGTCGAGGAGCCGCTGTCCGGGCTTCAGGCCGAGTTTGCGGCAGACGAGTTCGAGCTTGTCGCGCTGGGCCGTCTCCAACGTGTCGCCGGCGTCGGGCCAGTAGGCGCACGAGTAGACCATGGACGGGCCGAGGACGATCTCGTAGAAGTCGTTCCCGACGTCGTAGTGGTGGCTGATGGCCCGCCGGTCGGTGCGGCGGGTGTGCAGATGGCCGCCGCGCCGGCGCACCTCCTCGGGGGGCGGGGCGGGCGGCAGCGGGGGTCCGGCGAGCTTGAGCAGTCCGCGCACCCCGGCCCGTACGTCCGGATCGCGCACCGCCTGCCGGAGGGTCCGCGCGTCCTCTCCGCGGTCCCAGATCAGGCCGGACATGGCGTCGAGGGCGGCGAACAGGTCGCCCTCCACGTCCAGGTCCCCCGCCACCCAGGCGCGGGCCAGGCCCAGTTCGCCGGGTTTGAACAGCAGCCGGCGCAGGGCCCGGCGGTTGCGCGCAACCAGGGCGGGTCCGTCCGGCGGTCCCGCCTGGGAGCCGTCCCAGGCGCGGACGCGGATCGGAAGGGGGGTTCCCAGCACCTGTTCGACGAGCTTCTTCAGCCGCGGTGCGGCATCGGCCATGGCGCACACCTCCGTGAGGAGAGATCCGGATGTCCGGTCACCACGAAAACACCAAGACGCCCGCGGCGCAGTCCCGCCACGGCGTCATTACCGAGCAAAAACCGGCGCAGGCCGCCGTTCGGCCGCTTCGGAGGGTCGCGCGGCCGGACGGGCCCGACGGCCGCGGCGGGCCAGGCGGTCGGGCTGTCGGGCGGGTTCGACGACTGCGACGGGTCAGACGGTCAGACAGTCGGGCGGGTTCGACGACTGCGACGGGTCAGACGGTCGGGCGGGTTCGACGACTGCGGCGGGTCAGGCAGACGGGGTCGGTCAGACGAGGGGCGGGCGGATGCCCGCGGACGCGCCGAAGGGGCCGCCCGCACCACGGATGGCGGGCGGCCCCTTCGGGGTGTCGCGTTGCTGACCGGAGGTCAGGAGGCCTTGGCCTTCTCCTCGGTCCGGGCGGCGGCCGGGGCGGGGGCCGGCTTGGCAGCCTCGTAGAACTCCTCGCGGGGGGACTCCAGGGCGCCGAGGGCGACGACCTCGCGCCTGAGGAACATGCCGAGGGTCCAGTCGGCGAAGACGCGGATCTTCCGGTTCCAGGTCGGCATCGCCATACCGTGGTAGCCGCGGTGCATGTACCAGGCGAGCCGGCCCTTGATCTTGATCCTCATCTTGCCCATGACGATCATCGCGACGCCCTTGTGCAGGCCCAGGCCCGCGACCGCGCCCTTGTTGGCGTGGCTGTACTCCTTCTGCGGGAAGCCCCGCATGCCGGAGACCACGTTGTCGCCGAGCACCCGGGCCTGGCGCAGCGCGTGCTGGGCGTTCGGCGGGCACCAGGCGTTCTCGTTGCCCGCCTTGCGGCCGACGAGGTCGGGGACCTGGGCGTTGTCGCCGGCGGCCCAGATGTAGTCGGTGCCCTGCACCTGGAGCGTCGCCCCGGTGTCGACGTGGCCGCGGGGGCCGAGCGGCAGGCCGTAGCGGGACAGCACCGGGTTCGGCTTGACGCCGGCGGTCCAGACGATGGTGTGGGAGTCGACCTCGAGGCCGTTCTTGAGCACCACGTGGCCGTCGACGCAGGAGTCCATGGAGGTGGAGAGGTAGATCTCCACACCGCGGCTCTCCAGGTGCTCCTTGCCGTAGGCGCCCAGCTTCGGGCCGACCTCGGGAAGGATCTTGTCGGCGGCGTCGACGAGGATGAAGCGCATGTCCTCACGGGACACGTTCTTGTAGTACTTGGCGGCGTCCCGGGCCATGTCCTCGACCTCGCCGACGGTCTCCGCGCCTGCGAAGCCGCCGCCGACGAAGACGAAGGTGAGCGCCTTGCGGCGGATCTCCTCGTCGTTGGTGGAGTCGGCCTTGTCGAGCTGCTCGAGGACGTGGTTGCGCAGGCCGATGGCCTCCTCGACACCCTTCATGCCGATGCCCTGCTCGGCGAGGCCGGGGATCGGGAAGGTGCGGGAGACGGCGCCGAGCGCGACCACCAGGTAGTCGAACGGCAGCTCGTACGCCTCGCCCACGAGCGGGGCGACCGTGGCGACCTTGAGGTCCTGGTCGATGGTGGTGACCCGGCCGGTGAGCACCTCCGCCTTCGGCAGCACGCGGCGCAGCGGGACGACGACGTGGCGCGGGGAGATGTTGCCGGCGGCGGTTTCGGGGAGGAAGGGCTGGTAGGTCATGTACGAGCGCGGGTCGACGACCGTGACGGTCGCCTCGCCGTAGCGCATCTTCTTCAGAATGCGACGAGCTGCGTACAGGCCTACGTACCCACCGCCTACTACGAGGATCCTGGGACGCTCCGTGGTGCTCATGCCATCGAGTATCCACCCGCCCCAGGGGGGTCCCTCGTGCGCCCCTTCACAAGCTCCGACAGGCTCTGTGTTACACTCCCCCGCTCACATGATCGACATCATGCGGGCACAGGGGGCTCGCGATGCCGCCCTGTCCGTTGTCAAGGCCGCGTGAGCTGCCTCTCCGGGATGCGGCGGCCACTGTGAGGGCTCCGCGGCACCCGCTCCGCAGCAGCCCGCGGGGCGCGCCGCACACTCCCTTCTGAACACGTTCAAGGGAGAGTTGGGGCCCGACCGGGGCCCATCGACCCCTTGCCGGGGCTCCACCGGGCCCGATTCCTTGTGAAGAACTTCACGAACTTTCTCGCCGGACCGTCGCCACGAGTCCCCGAAGGACCCCGCCGGACCGCTCATACGTTACCCGACCTGCTCAACCTGAGGCTACCAGCCAGTAACAAATCAGGGCTCCCCACCACCCCGCAACGCCGTCGAGGACCGCCCGCGAACGCGACTCCCGGCACAGCGGCACAGCGTCGGCTGCGAGCCATCAGCCGATTCGACGCCGTGCGCATCCTGACCGCACTGACCGCGCTGACCGCGCTGACCGCACTGACCGCGCTCGGTGACGATCCGTACCGCCAGGACGCCGACGACGAGAAGCCGTACGGCCCGTAGGGCCTCTACCGGCTCCGGGTCGGAAGCAACCGGGTGGCCCACCGGATCGACGACGGTGAACTTCTCGTCCTCGTCGTCAAGGTGGGCGACCGGCGGGACGTCCACCGCAGCCCGTGACGCTCCGCCCGACGCCACCGCCGTCGGGCAGCGTCCCTCAACGCGCCTCGGCCGCCGCGTGGAAAGCGATGCCGTCGAGGATGTCGTGCTCGCTCACCACGACCTCCTCGGCACCGATGCGCTCCATGATCGACAGCAGGACCAGCGCGCCCGCCGCGATCACGTCCACCCGTCCGGGGTGCAGGGACGGCACCGCCGCCCGCTCGGCGTGGGTGGAGCGCAGCAGTCGGTCGGTGATCTCGCCGACCCGGGCGCGGGAGACCCGCGAGTGGTGGATGCGCGCCGAGTCGTAGGCGGGCAGGTCCTGCGCGATCGCCGACACCGTGGTCACCGAGCCGGCGAGCCCCACCAGGGTGCGCGCCTCGCGCAGCGGGACCGTCTCCTCGGCCAGGTCCAGCGCCCGCTCGATGTCGGCCCGCATCGCGGCGACCTGCTCGGCGGTGGGCGGGTCGGCGACCTCGCCGCCGTGCACCAGGTGGCGCTCGGTCATCCGCACGCAGCCGACGTCGACCGAGCGGGCGGCGCGCACCCGGTCGTCGCCGATGACGAACTCGGTGGAGCCGCCGCCGATGTCCACGACCAGGTAGGGGCGCGGGAGGTGGTCGGCGCCGGCGAGTTCCCGGGTGGCGCCGGTGAAGGAGAACTCCGCCTCGCGGTCCCCCGTGATGACCTCCGGCTCCACGCCCAGGATGTCCATCACCCCGCGCACGAACTCGTCCCGGTTCTCGGCGTCCCGGGAGGCCGAGGTCGCGACGAAGCGGAGCCGCTCGGCACCGTGCTCCTTGATCACGGCCGCGTACTCCCGGCACGCGGCGAAGGTCCGCTCCAGGGCCTCGGGGGCGAGCCGTCCGGTGCGGTCCACCCCCTGGCCGAGCCGCACGATGGTCATCCGGCGGTCCAGGTCGACGAGTTCGCCGGTGGCCGGATCGGCGTCGGCGACCAGCAGCCGGATGGAGTTCGTACCGCAGTCGACGGCAGCCACTCGGGTCACTGCCCCTCCTCCTCGCGCTCGGTCCCGGCCGCCACGCACGGCCCCTTGCGCCACCACTCGGGCAGCATCTCGATCGCCTCGTCTCCGAGCGGGTTCACACCCGGCCCCGCGGCCAGCGAGTGCGCCACCAGTACGTGCAGGCACTTCACCCGGTCCGGCATCCCGCCCGCGCTGGGGAAGCCGGCCAGCTCCTCGATCTCGTCCCGGCGCCGGACGTAGTCCTCGTGCGCGGCCCGGTATGCGGCGGCCAGTTCCGGATCACGGGCGAGCCGCTCGGTCATCTCCTTCATCACGCCGTTCGCCTCCAGGGTGCCGATCGCGGAGGAGGCGCGGGGGCAGGTGAGGTAGTAGAGCGTGGGGAAGGGGGTGCCGTCCGGCAGCCTCGGCGCCGTCTCGACGACGTCCGGCTGCCCGCACGGGCAGCGGTGGGCGATGGCGCGCAGCCCGCGCGGCGGCCGCCCGAGCTGCTGCTTGAAGGCCTCGACGTCCGCGTCGGTCGGCTCGGTGCGGTCGGTGGTCGGCGGGGGCGTGTCCATGACTGTCTTCGGATGTCTTTCTGTCGGTCACTGGTCGGAGGCGTCGGCCTTGTCGACGCCGTCCCAGACGTTGGAGTACCAGGGGCGGTCGGTCGCCCGCCGGTCGGTGTGCGTCTGCTCGGCCGCGCCCCGGTCGACGACGATGTACCCGGTCTCCCCGGGCATCACGTAGTGCAGCCGCCGCCGGATCTGCTGCTCGGCGTAGGCGTCGTCCTGCCAGCGCGCCTTGAGGTCGCGGAGTTGCTCCACGCGCTGCTCGGCCTGCTGCCGCTGTCGCTTCAGGTCGGCGATGTCCGCGCGCTGGGACACGTACTGCCGTATCGGGTAGGCGAGCGCCACGACGAGCGAGCACAGCACGAGGGCGAGCAGGGCCGCGCGGCCGGTGAGGCGGGAGCGGCGGGCCTGCCGGCGGGTCTGGGACCGGTAGACCCGGGCCGCCGTCTGCTCGCCGAGCAGGCGCAGTCTGGTCGTGGTGGAGAACCGGTCCCGGTCGTCCCTCCCGGCCATGTCCCCGCCTCCCCTCCGAGCGTGCTCACACGTGCGTACGTCCCCGCACACGGTACGGGACCGGGTGCGGGGACGTACGGAGGACTGGCTGGAGCGCGGTCCGGCTCGCCGGGTCAGCCCTTGAAGCGCGGGAAGGCGCTGCGGCCGGCGTACACCGCGGCGTCGTCGAGGATCTCCTCGATGCGCAGCAGCTGGTTGTACTTGGCGACGCGCTCGGAGCGGGCCGGGGCGCCGGTCTTGATCTGGCCGCAGTTGGTGGCGACGGCCAGGTCGGCGATGGTGACGTCCTCGGTCTCGCCGGAGCGGTGGGACATCATGCACTTGAAGCCGTTGCGCTGGGCCAGCTCGACGGCGTCCAGGGTCTCGGTCAGCGAGCCGATCTGGTTCACCTTGACGAGGAGGGCGTTGGCCGAGTTCTCCTCGATGCCGCGGGCCAGGCGCTCGGGGTTGGTGACGAACAGGTCGTCGCCGACCAGCTGGACCTTCTCACCGAGCTTCTCGGTGATGATCTTCCAGCCGTCCCAGTCGTCCTCGAACAGCGGGTCCTCGATGGAGACCAGCGGGTACGCCTCGACCAGCTCGGCGTAGTACTCGGTCATCTCGGCGGCGGAGCGGCTCTTGCCCTCGAAGGAGTAGGAGCCGTCCTTGTAGAACTCGGACGCGGCCACGTCCAGGGCGAGCGCGATCTGCTCGCCGGGGGTGTAGCCGGCCTCCTTGACGGCCTCCAGGATGAGGTCGAGGGCCTCGCGGTTGGAGCCGAGGTCGGGGGCGAAGCCGCCCTCGTCGCCGAGGCCGGTGGCCAGGCCCTTGCTCTTCAGGACCTTCTTCAGCGTGTGGTAGACCTCGGCGCCCCAGCGGAGGGCCTCGGAGAAGGACTCCGCGCCGATCGGGGCGATCATGAACTCCTGGATGTCCACGTTGGAGTCGGCGTGCGAGCCGCCGTTCAGGATGTTCATCATCGGCACCGGCAGCAGGTGCGCGTTCGGGCCGCCCAGGTAGCGGAACAGCGGCAGGTCGCTGGCCTCGGAGGCGGCGTGGGCGACGGCGAGGGAGACGCCGAGGATGGCGTTGGCGCCGAGCGAGCCCTTGTTGTCGGTGGCGTCCAGGTCGAACATGGCCTGGTCGATGAGGCGCTGCTCGGTGGCGTCGTAGCCGACCAGCTCCGGGCCGATCTGCTCGATGACGGCGAGGACGGCCTTCTCGACGCCCTTGCCCTGGTAGCGGTTGGGGTCGCCGTCACGGAGCTCGATGGCCTCGAAGGCACCCGTCGAGGCACCGGACGGGACGGCGGCACGACCCGTGCTGCCGTCGTCGAGGCCGACCTCGACCTCGACCGTGGGGTTGCCTCGGGAGTCCAGGATTTCCCGGGCTACGACGACGTCGATGGACGGCACGAGCATCTCCTTCTTGGGATGTGACGCTGGAAGTGCGGGGCCACGTGAGCCTTGCGACTAGAGCCTAACCGTCTCAGGGCCATCGGCCAGCCGACCGACCGGCCCGTGGACAGGACCGACCGTACCCTTTGTTTTCTAACGGAACAAAGGGGAGGGCGCCTTTTCGGAACGACGGCCCGGCGGAACGGGTGCGGGGCGGAGGGGCCGCGCAGGGCGGACCGGGTGCGCGGTGGAAGGGCGACGCAGGGCGGACCGGGTGCGCGACGGAAGGGCGACGCAGGGCTGGCCGGGGTGCGCAACGGAAGGGCGGGCGCGCCGCGTACCGGGGTCGGCCGGCGCGGGGGCCGCACGGGGGCGTGCCGGGCGATCCGCAGAGGGGGTTGCGCGGCGATCCGGAGGGGAGCGGGCGCGGCGGCCGTAGGGGGCGGGGGAGGAAAAGACCCCGCCCCGGTGCGTACGGGGGAACACGCACCGGGGCGGGGAGCCCGTGGGGACGGGGCCGCTGAACCTTACTTCAGGTGCAGCTGCTGACCCGGGTAGATGAGGTCGGCGTCGTCGATGATGTCCTTGTTGAGCTGGAACAGCTTGTGCCAGCCGCCCTTGACGTGGTGGCTCGCCGCGATCGCGCTGAGGCTGTCGCCCTTGACCACCTTGTACTCGCCGTCGCCCTTCCTGACCTTCTTGCCGGTCGGGGTGGTGACGGTCTTGTGGCTCTGCTCGGTCTTGTGCGTCTGAGCCGGGCGCTCGGCGGAGCGGGAGGTGCTCTGCCCGGTGGAGCGCTGGGTGGTGGACTGGCTGCTCTGACCGCTCTGACCGCTCTGGCTGCTCTGGCTGCTCTGGCTGCTCTGCGTGGAGCCGCCGTTGTAGGCCGCGCCGGACAGACCGGTGCCGCAGACCGGCCAGGCACCCTTGCCCTGGCCCGCGAGCACCTTCTCGGCGATCGCGATCTGCTGCGACTTGCTCGCGAGGTCGGCGCGGGCGGCGTACTGCGTACCGCCGTAGGCGGCCCAGGTGGAGGCGGTGAACTGCAGGCCGCCGTAGAAGCCGTTACCGGTGTTGATGGACCAGTTGCCGCCGGACTCGCACTGGGCGACGGCGTCCCACTCGGAGGCGGTGGCGGCGGAGGCGGTGCCGGACGCGATCAGCGGGGCGGCGACGGCGGCGCCGGCGACACCGGCGATGGCGATGGCGCGGCTGGCCTTGGACGGACGACGGTGCTTGCCCTTGCCGGAAAACAGCATGGAAGGATCCCCTCACCGACGCCTGCGAGGTGAGCTGTCGGGTTCGGGCCTGGTGAGTTGCCCGGCCGGCCCCTCCTGGGAGGCACGGCTTCACCCCAAGCCGGTCCGGTTCGACTGCCCGGCACGGCACTTACCTTGGGTCCCCCGCTCCTGCCTACGGCGCTCGAAGCGACGACTGTTCCCGAGCGGCCGCTGGCAGGATTCGGCGTTGCGGCAGCCGGGGCTCGCGGTGACGAGCGATCCTGACGGTAGACACGCGATCCGCCGGAATTCAAAGACGATCAGGGCTTCTGAGACTCATCCCACAGTTTCGCCAAACCGGACATCAGACATCGAACGGGGCGTTAACTCCCAGTGTTTTTGCCCGGTTCAGGCGACCTGCCGGAAACCGGCTACGCGTCGGCGTGCAAGGTCTGACCGGGGAGGATGTGGCCGGGGTCGGCACCGACGACGTCCTTGTTCGCGGCGTAGAGCGCGCGCCAGCCGCCGTCGACGCCAAGGGAGTCGGCGATGGAGGCCAGGGTGTCGCCGGCGCGGACGGTGTACGAGTCACCGCCGTCCGCGGCATGCCGACCACCGGAGGCGGCGGCATCGGTTCCGGCACCCCTGGCATCCGGCACACTCGCGACATCTCCGGCACCGGGGGCATCCTCGTTCGCCCTGGGGCCGCGATGCCGGCCGGTACCCAGCGCACCGGTGTCCACAAGGTACGAAGAACCGGCGCTCTGCCCCTCGTTGCCCGGATCGCCGGTTTCCTCACTTTCTCCGGAAGTCGCCCCGGAAGTCCCGTCGGCACCCTGCGGGTCGGCGACACCCGACGGCGCCCCGGCGGGGGAACCGTCACCCGCCGCACTCCCCCCACCAGAGGAGGGCGACAGGGAGGGCGAAGCGGACGAAACATCCCCGGACGGTGCCGAATCCGGCGAACCCGTCGAAGTGCCGGAAGAGGACGAAGCGCTGCCCGGCGAAGCAGAGGAACCGGCTACCCCCGAGGATCCGGCCGGGGCCGACCCCGCCCCATCGGACGCGCCCGAGTCGCCGAAGTCGCCGGAGCCGTCCGGCGATCCCGGTGAATCGGACAGCCCGTGCGAGCCGGACGAGCCGGATGAAATTCCCGAACCCGCCGAACCGGCCGAACCTGCTGATCCGGAGGATCCGGACGATCCGGATGCTTTGCCCGAGGTTGCGTCACCCGCGACACCGGTGTCGACATCGGCCGATCCGGAGTCCTGGGCGAGACCCGAGACCGGCCCGCACAGCGGCCAGTGGCCGACGCCCTGGTCCGCCAGCACCTTCTCGGCGACCGCTATCTGCTGGGAGCGGCTGGCGAGGTCGGGGCGGGCCGCGTACTTCAGGCCACCGTGCGCCTCCCAGTCCGCCTGGGTCAGGTGCAGTCCCCCGTAGACGCCGCTGCCGGGGTTCGCACTCCAGGAGCCGCCGGTCTCGCACTCCGCCACCTTGTCCCAGGTGCTGCCGTCGGCCGCGTGCGCGCCGGCGGCGCCGAGGAGCGGGATGGCGATGGCGGAACCGGTCACTCCGGCCGCGACGACGAGAGCCGGAGCCTGACGGGGGCGACGGTGACGGCCGTTCCCGGTGAGCATGCAGGGGCCTTTCGCGAGACAGCGGGGACCGGCGTGGCAGGTGATGCGATGCGCCACGCTGACGAGTGAACGTATCGGCTGACGATCAGTTGTCACAAGTTAATGCCGCGCAGATCACGTGAAGATCACAGAAGTGAGCATGTGTCAGGTCGGTGGTGTGGGTTCCGTGTTCCCGTCGGGCCCGGGACCGGGAGGCGCGGTACGGCGGCGGACGCCACCGCCGGGTCACGGCACCGTGCGCCCCCGGTCGACGGGCGTGAACTCCACCGGCAGGGTGCGCAGTCCACGCATGATGAGTCCGCCGCGCCACCGCAGATCCGCCGGATCCGCGGCCGGTCGCAGGTCGGGCAGGCGGGTCAGCAGGGTGGCGAGCGCGGTACGGCCCTCCAGCCGGGCGAGCGGCGCTCCGAGGCAGTAGTGGATGCCGTGCCCGTACCCGAGGTGCTGGTTGTCGCCTCGGGACAGGTCGAGCGTGTCGGGGTCGGTGAAGCGGTCCGGGTCGCGGTCGGCGGCGGCCAGGACGACCAGGACCGGGTCGCCGGGTGCGATGTCCCGGCCGCCGATACTGACCGGCCGGGTCGCGAAGCGCCAGGTGGCGAGTTCGACGGGACCGTCGTAGCGCAGCAGTTCCTCCACGCCGGTGGCGAGCAGAGCCTGGTCGCCGGCGGCCAGCGAGGACTGCAGCCGGGAGCGCTGGCCGGGGTGGGTGAGCAGGGCGTGGGTGCCGTTCCCGATCAGGTTGACGGTGGTCTCGAACCCGGCGAACAGGAGGATGAACGCCATCGCGGCCGCCTCGTTCTCGGTCAGGTGCTCACCGTGGTCGGAGGCGCGGATGAGACCGGAGATCAGGTCCTCGCCGGGGGCGGGTTCGGCGGGCAGTGCCTCGCGCTTGCGGTGGATGAGGTCGGCCAGGTAGCCCCGCATCTTCTTCACCGAGCGCGCGACGCCGCCGCGGGGCCCCTTGCCGTGACGGATCATCATGCCCGCCCAGTCCCGGAAGTCGTCCTGGTCCTCCCTGGGCACACCGAGCAGGTCGCAGATGGCGTAGATGGGGAGCGGGAAGGCGAACTCGTGGATGAGGTCGGCGCTGCCCCGCGCGGCGAACCCGTCGATGAGCCGGTCGGTCAGCTCCTGCACGCGCGGCGCGAACTCCGCGACCCGGCGCGGCGTGAACGCCTTGGACACCAGGCGGCGCAGGCGGGTGTGGTCCGGCGGGTCGATGTTGAGCAGATGGGTCATCAGCTCCGCCTTGCGCTCCCCCGGGATGCCCGTCTTCCCCTTGGCGTGCGCCGGCTCGTCGTGGTGCGCCGGGTTCTTGCTGAGCCGCGGGTCGGCCAGCGCCTGCTTGGCGTCGGTGTACCGGGTGACCAGCCAGGCCTCCACGCCGCTGGGCAGCCTGGTGCGGTGCACCGGCGCGTGCTCGCGCAGCCAGGCGTACGCCGGGTACGGGTCGCTGGCGAACTCCCAGCCGAAGAGTTCGGGGGCGGGCTCGGGGACTGCGGCCGCGTCCGGGTCCGGGTCCCCATTCGGGTCCGGGTCCGCATTCGGGTCCCCGTCCGGCCTCGGGTCCCCGTCCGGACTCGGGTCCCCGTCCGGCCTAGGGTCCCCGTCCGGCCTCGGGTCCCGGTGCGGGTGGGGATCGGGCCGGGGGTGCGCCTCCCGGTGCTCCCGCTGGAGCGGACATCCGGGCGGGGGAGCGGAGGACGGATCCGGCTCCGGCTCGGGGCCGGGCGGGGGTGCGGGGTGGGGCTGGTCGGTCACTCCTCGACGGTATCCGCCGGACGGTGCGACTCGACGTCCCGGTGGGCGGACCCCGCCGCCGGCGGGACGGTGTCCGTCTCCGCACCGCCGGGCCCGCCGGGCGCGGACGGCACGCCTCCCCCGACGGCGCGGGCCGCCTCCGCCTCCCGGATCGCGTCCCGGTAGGCGCGGGCCGCCGCACGCAGCGCCGTCTCCGGGTCCACGCCCTCCGCCTCGGCGCGGGCCGCGAGCGCCAGCAGCTCGTAGCCGGGACCGCTGCCCGAGGGCAGCGGCACCGCGAGGTCCGCCGTGCGCGCCCGGGAGGCCAGCTTCGCGGCGAGGGCCAGCGCGGGCTGGTGCAGCGGGATGCCCTCGGTGACCGAGCCGCGCTGCTTCTCCGCCGCCTTGGTGCGCAGCCAGTGCGCCTTCACCTCGTCGGGGGTGGTGGCCGTCTCCTCCCCGAAGACGTGCGGATGGCGGCGGATCAGTTTGGCGACGATGCCGCCGGCGACGTCGTCGACGGAGAACGGCTCCTCGGGGTCCTCCTCCGCGATCCTCGCGTGGAAGACGACCTGGAGCAGCACGTCGCCCAGTTCCTCGCGGAGCTCGTCCCGGCTGCCGTCCTCGATCGCCTCCACCAGCTCGTACGCCTCCTCCATGGCGTACTTCGCCAGTCCCCGGTGGGTCTGCCGCACGGACCACGGGCACTCGGCGCGGATGCGGTCCATGACCTGCACCAGGTCCAGCAGCCGGGCGCCGGGCAGGTCGTACGAGCCGGGCAGCAGCTCCAGCTCGGGCATCGCCACCCGGCCGGAACCGGCGAGGCGGGCGAGGCCGTCGGTGAGGGCCGGTTCGCCCTCGCCGGCCGCCACCAGGACGACGGTCCGTCCGCCGGCGCACGCGTCGACCAGCTCCTGCGCCGTCGGCGCCGCCTCCTCGACGACCAGCCCGGCCTCGCGGAGGTGCGGCAGCTGCGGGTGCGCGGCGTCGGCGCAGAGCACCAGGTCGGCCCCGCGCAGCACCTGCCAGGCCGGCCAGGACAGCAGGCCGGGGGCGACGCGGTGGCTGGTGGTGAGCAGGACGAGGCGGCCGGGCTCGGTCGCACGCGGCTCCCGGTCCGGTCCGGGGGCGGCTGCGGGGCTGGTTGCGTTCACGGTCCGAACGTAACCCACGGCTCCGTACGCACCGCCGGCCCGCCCCCGCGGCCGGCGGGGAGGACTGGGCGGGGGCGGGGAAGGCACCGGGGGTCCGGGTGCGAAGTGCGGCGGGTAGGCGGCCACGGCACCGCCGCGCCCCCTTCGGTCCGCCGGCGCCCAGGTCGGCCGTCATCGCGGCCTCGGCCGGTACGGCGGTGTCGGCCGTGTCGCCCCGGCTGCCGTCAGGCGGGCTGCCGGCTCTTCGCCGAGGTGACGTCCCGGACCCACGGCGTCTCGACGTCGACGCGGCCGGCCTTCTTCACGTCCCAGGCGCCGTACCGCGGGTTCAGGTCGACGGCGAGCTCCTCGGAGGCCCGGGAGAGGGCCTTCCAGAAGGCGGGCTTGCTGGTGTCGGTGCCGAGCGCGCCCGCGAGTTTCTGGGCCTCGACCTGGAGGCGGAGGTTGTCGTCGAGGCGCTGCGGTGCCACGTTGTACTGCTGCAGCCAGGCCGTCCGCAGGTTCTCGGCACCGCCCAGGCGCTGTTCGAGACCGGTCCTGAGCTGCTCCACGTCGCTGCGGGAGACGGTGACGCCGGCGTCCTGGGCGGCACGGTGCAGCACCTGGTCCAGCACCATGGTGTGCAGGGTGTCCCGGGTGAGGTTCCCGGTCCCGGAGACCACGCGGGCGTACTGCGCCGGGTCCGGCACCGCCTCGCGCTGGGCCGAGCGCACCTCGTTCACCCTGCCCTCCAACTGGGCCACGGTGATCCGCTGACCGCCGACGACGGCCGCAGCGCCGGGGTGCGCGTCGTTTCCGCAGGCGGTCAGGGACGGCACCGCGGAGGCGATCACGGCGGTGAGCAGGAGCGCGGTGCGACGGCGGCGGTGCAAGGAAACCTCCCGAGGAGATTGTGCGGCGGTGCACAAAGTCTTGCGGTGATCGATGGTATGCAGTGGCCCAGCTCTGGCCAACCCATTCGACCAACGATTCACCGGCACTTCCGTTAGCGCCGCGCGCCCGTGCGAAGCCGGTACTCAGTCCCGACTGTCCACCGCCTGCTCGACGGCGCCCGCGACCGCGGCGCGGAGTCCGTCGCCGGCGGCGACCGAGGTCACGTTCGCCGCGGTGTGCCCGCCGCCGTCGCCGACGAGCACGAAGTCCACGTCCTTGTGCCCGGACGCCGCGTCCCGGGCCGCCGGGACCTCGGCGGGGCCGACGGCGAGGACGACGTCGCAGGAGCGCTGCAGGAGGCTGTTGAGGAACGGGCGGGCGCTGCCGACGCTCTGCTTCCCGGTCACCGGCGCGTAGCTCACCCGCGCGTGCGTCTTCAGGGAGGCGTCCTGCATGCCCTGCCAGACCCGGGCGGCGGTGGTCCCGGCGGTGATCCCCTTGTCGTCGGTGAGCAGGCAGGCGTCGATGTCCTTGTAGGCGCGTGCCCGGGTGTCGGGGAGGGGCGGACGCCCGTCGTCGTTCCCGAACAGCAGGAACGCCGCCCCGGCGAGCGCGCCGGCCACCAGCAGTGCCCCCGCCGCGAGTGCGACACCGCGCCCGCGCGCCGCGCGCAGCCGGTTGGCGGCGGCGCGCCCGACGGCGGCGAACCGCCCCGCGGGCTCGTCGCGTGCCGGTCGTGACTGCGACACCTGTCTGACTCTCTTGACCACGTGCTGCCCGCTTCCCCGCTCCGCCTGCCCTGCCACCGCCGTCCCGGCACCACCGCCGTCCCGGCGCCACGACCCTCCCGGCACCACCGCCGGTGCCGCGATCCGATCTCCGATACGGCGTACGCTCCCGGCGCGTCAGCGCCCTTCGTCCGCCTGGGGCCACGCCCTCCACACATGGAGCGACGCACCCACCATCGACAGCAGGACCAGCACGAGGTCGGCGCCGAACTCCCATCCGTGCGTGACCTCGGGCGTCAGGCGGAGGTCGGCGATCCAGGCCACCAGGACCGCGCTGAAGAAGCCGAAGGCCCACCAGTCGGCGCGGTCGCGCCGCCGCAGCGCGAGGACGAGGGAGGGTACCGGGCACAGCAGCCCGACACTGAGCACCGGCAGCGCGGCCAGGCCGGCCCGCAGGGTGAACGGCCGGAGCACCGGCGCGGCGATGACCTTCATGACCCTACTCTCTGCGTATGTCGGGTAAGTGACCGGGCGTCCGGCCCCCGAGGCGGATCGCAACCTAACCGACACGGTCACCCTGGTCGGAAAACCCCACTTCCCGGAAATCACAAGAATCCCTCAAGGCCCGGCAAAGCCTGGGGCTCAGGACCTCTCCTTGACCATTGCTTGAGGCGCAGGACACCTGTTCGTGTCCCTGGTCCGCCTAACTTCGACAAGTTGTCGATCACCCGGTCCGGCCGTCGAGGCCGCCGAACGGCATCCGCCTTCACCAACCTTCTCCAAGGATCCCGATGCGTCTCCCGTCCCGTGCCGCCGCGCTGCTCGCCGCCGCCGCACTCCCGTTCGCTCTGGCCGCATGCTCCTCCGGCTCCTCCGGCTCGAGCGGCTCCACCGGCTCCACCCCGGACGCCACCGCCTCCGCCAAGCCGGCGAAGAAGAAGGACCCCAACGCGGGGCTGCTGACGGGAGAACAGCTCAAGGCGGCTCTGGTCCCCGCCTCGTCCTTCCCGACGGGGTACACGCCCCTGAAGGACGGCTCCGCGGACACCGGCAAGGACTTCCAGGCGCAGGAGGTCAAGGCCATGGGCTCCCCCGACTGCACGCGACTGGGCGCCACCGCCTGGATCGCCACCACCGCAATCTCCGGGGTGTCGTTCGCGCAGAACGGCTACGGCACGAAGACCGAGGAGATGGACCAGGAGATCGACGAGTTCCGCGGCACGGCCGCGCAGCAGGTGATGGAGCGGATACGCAGCCTGGCCACCACCTGCGCGACGTACCTGGTCCCCGACGACCACACCAAGGTGACCGTCAAGGGACACACCCTGACCGGAATCGGCGACGAGGCCTTCAGCATGACGCTCACCAACCGGGCCTTCTCCGGCGACACCCTGGTCGCCGTACGGGAGGGCACGGCAGTGATCACCGTCCTCTCCTCCCGCGGCCCCGACGACGGCGTCTCCTCCGCCAAGAAGCTCGCGAAGGAGGCCGCCGCGTCGCTGAAGAACGCGGTCGCCAAGGCGCAGAAGGAGACCGCCTGACCCCCGGCACCGGGCCGGTACCGAACCGGTGCCGGCCCCGCGCCACCACCCGTGCACCCCGGTACCCCCGCTGCACAGGGGCGCCCGGGAACGCGTCTGCCCCGACGGCCGGTTGAGCGGTACCTTCCCGGCCGCAGCACCCCGGTCTTGCTCTACTCTTTCTGCACGTTCTCCACTGCTCTGCCGCCACCACCCCGGAGAACGTGGAGGAGGAGCACCGTGGAACGGCGTCTGGAAGCAGGCTGGTTCCAGCGAACGGCCTGGTCGGCCCTGGTCTGGGGGTCTCTGGGCCTGCTGGTCTGGGTGCCGTTCCTGTACGTCGCCATCCGCCGCGGACGCCCCTCCGACTGGGGCGCCTTCGCCTCGTTCGTGCTGTACGAACTGGTCACCGTCCCGCTGGCGATCTCCACGAGCGACGGCAGCGGCAGCCCGCTGCTCGGCCTGGCGGTCATCCTCACCCTGCTGATCGCCACGGCCATGCTGCTGTTCGCCGTGTTCGACAGGAAGACCGCGCGGACGGCGTACCCGGCAGGCCCGCCGGCGGCGCCGCCCGCCCCCGGGTACGGATACCCGTACGGCCGCTGACCCGTACGGCCGCTGACCCGGACGACGCGGGACCGCCGACCCGGACGACGTACGGCCCGCCGCCCCGGACGACGCACGGCGACCGGCACGGCCACCCGACCGGCACGAGCCACCCGTGCACCAGTGCCCACGTCGGTACGCCGCGCACCCCCGTACCGCCCGGCGCGGCACCGCCGGCCGGTTCACCCCCGCCGGGTGCGGCGCAGGATCCGTACGACCGGCCAGACCAGCAGCCCGGTGACGACCCACAGGAAGACCGCCGTGCCCACCCAGACCCCGGTGCCACCGGTCTCCGGGTCGTTCCCGAACAGCGTGGTCGACAGGGCGATCAGAGCGAACAGTCCGGCGAGAAGGCCGAGGACGACCACCGCCGCCGTCTGGCCCGCGGTACGCCGCCGGGGCGCGGCCGACGACCCGCCGCGGGCGGTCCCGTCCGCGGCTGCTGCCGTCCCGCCGCCCGCGGGGCTTGCGGCCGTCTCCGGCACCGGCCGCTGCTGACGGGGCGGCAGCAGGACCACCGCGGACGGGGGCACGGCGGCGTCGAAGGTCGCCATGGTGTGCGCGTCGACGCCGTACGGGCCCGGCTCCACGTCGACGACGATCCCGTCGGTGCCGATCAGCCGGCGCCCGCCGTCGGGCCAGCGCAGCACCGCCGCGCACGCCCGGTACGACACGGTCGCCGCGGTCTCCGTCCCGTCGGCCTCCCGGGCGACCAGGCTGACGCCTTCGGCGCCGATCACCAGAGCCGGATCGCCACCGCGCCCGGCTCCGAACCGGCGGCCGGTGACCGTGTACGGCGAGGTGGACGGGGCCTCCGTGTAGCCGGCCCAGTCCGCCCGGTGTCCCGCGGGCACCTGCATCAGCGCGGTACCGGCGGCCTCCAGGGCGACCGCGTGCACCTGCTCGGGTGTCACCTGCCACAGCTCGGCGCGCATCTCCTCGACGGACCGCGGAGCCCGGCCGACCAGCAGGTCCTCCGCAGCCCCGACCAGCCGCCGCACGGCGGCGTCCGGCGCGGTCAGCGCGGCGTCGGCCCTGGAGCGCACCGCCTCCACCTCGTCCTGCCCGACACGGCCTGCCTGGAGTGCGGCGAGGACGTCGACGAAACCGCCGAGCACGGCGTCCTGCTTGGCGGGCAGCGAGTCCGCGAACGCGGCCACCCGGGCGAAGCCGTCGCGGCGGGAGGCGTAGTCGGTGGCGGCCGTGTAGGAGTAGCCGCCCTCCTGGCGCAGCGCGCGGGACAGCGCCCGCTCCAGCACACCCGCGTACACCTCGGCGGCGGTGCCGGCGGTGACGACCGCGTCGAGCAGCACACCGCCCTTCCCGTCGGAGAAGTAGGCGGGGGTGACCGGGAGCGCGGAGGTGACGGCGGGCAGGGCGCGGCGCTCGCCGGGGGCGAGCTTCACCGAAAGCCCCGCCGGCAGCCGCTCCCCCGCGATCCACAGCACCGCGTTGCCCTGGGTGAACCAGCTTCGCGCCCAGTGCCGTACGTCGTCCGGGCGCAGGCCCGGCACACCCCACTCGGGGTAGCTGACCAGCCCGTAGCCCTGCGCTCCGTACCGCCACAGCGGGAGTTGGGGGTTCTCCCGCCGGGACTCCTCGGTGCGCAGGATGTCCTTCTCGGTCTCCAGGCGGTCCATGGGCAGGTCGGCGAGGGAGGCGCAGACGCCGTGCAGGTAGGCGACCACCTCGGCCTCGGTGCCCTCCATCAGGAAGTGCGTGAACGCGGCCTTCGTCGCCCCGTTGAAGTCGTGCGCGGCCAGTCCCATCCGGTGCAGCGCGAGATGCTCGACGAGGTGGGTGACACCGGTACGGGCGAGCGTCTCGTCGGCGACACCGACGCGGAAGACAAGACCGGCGCGCATCGGCCCGGCGGAGTGGGCGAAGAGGGTGGGGATGCCGTCGACCTCGGTGAGGTGGAGGGCGGCCTGAGGGTTCATCGTCGGCCTCTGTTCGGTGCGGTCATCGCCGGTCATCGCCGGTCATCCCCGGGCGAGAGCGGTGTCGCGGTGTCGGATGTAGGTCTCGGCGGGGTCCGCGCCCAGCTCCGCCCACGGGTACTCGGAGGCGAGGTTGCCCAGCCCGCGGAAGCAGGCGGCAGCACGGGGCAGGTCCCCCATGAGGGAGAACAACGCGGCGAAGTAGCCCTGGACGGTGACCCAGCCGTAGCCGCGATGGAAGCGCGGGTGGAGCACCGACCGCTCGGCGGCCTCGACGAGTTCGGCGCGCACGTGGTCCTGCCGCAGGTACGCCTCGCGGTCCTTGCTCGGCACGGAATGCCGGTGCTCCATGTGCACCTCGGCCACGAGCCCCCCGTTGAGGGCGCCTTCCGGCGCGGCCAGCATGCACTCCCGGGTGAACGCGTGCGCGGCCTCCCAGCTGCCGCCCCACTTGGGGCACAGCTTCTGCAGCAGCCGCGCCTGCCCGGTGAAGTGGTGCGGATGGTGCTTGGCCAGTTGGTCGTAGCGGCGCCGCGACTCGTTCTGCCCGAGCTGGAGCCCCATCGCGGTGGTGAGCCGCTCCGCCCAGGCCGCGTCGAACGCCGGGTCGAGCGCGGTCGCCCGGATCAGCAGCTGCTCGGCCTGGCGCAGATGCGCGTGCAGGCCGGCGAACTGCTCCCGGCTGACGTGCTCGGCGCGCGCCGTGGTCCGGATGCCCCAGCCGATCTGCACCTCGCGGGCGCCCAGCACGGTGAGTGCCAGCACGTCCCGGGGCGCGGCGGCGACGATGCCGCGCAGCCACTCCTCGATCCCGGCCACCTCCCCCAGCTGGCGCACGGCGAAGCTCCGGTCGGTCCCGTACGGCAGCCCGCCGACGTAGTCCCGTATCGCGTCCCAGTCCCGTGCGGTGGCGGCCCGCCGCAGCCAGTCCGCCTCGGGGAAGGCGGAAGCGATCTCGAAGTCCGGAGGCGGCAGCGAGCCGGTGGCGGGGTGCGACATGCGGCGCATCGTAGACGAGCCCAACGACATTGCCGGAAAGCGGGTTTCAACGCCGCGACCTGGAGAAACACCGACCATCGCTTGACTGTACGCGGACCATACGGACACCTTTCCGTCACCTGGCGTCCGTATCGTTCGCACCTCTGTGCCCGCGCTCCCCTGCCGACCCCGGAGTCCTCCATGGCCCTCAAGTCCCGCCGCAAGCGCCAGCTGCTGGAGGCCGCCGCACCGCTGATGCTCCAGGGCGAGCAGATCGAGCTGACCACCCTGGCGGGCGTGGGATCGGTCTCCGTCCGCAAGCGGGCCCTCACCGCGGCCGTGGTCGGCGTGCTGAGCGCGGGCACCGTGATGGCCACGGTCACGCCCCGCCCCCTGTACCTGGTCCTCACCGACCAGCGCCTGCTCTTCTTCGACGGCAACCGCGGCGGCAAGCCCGGCCCGCTGGTCCTCAACCTGCCCCGCCCCTACGTCACCGCGGGCGGCTCGAAGAAGGCATTCCTGGGCATGGGCTACGTCACCTTCCTGTCGGTCGCCGGCCAGGAGGGCGCCCTGAAGGTCGGCTTCCCGGTGCAGCACCGCGGCGACGGACCGCGCCTGGTCGCGGGACTGCCGGTCACACGGTGAGAGGTCGCGGACCAGCCGACCGGGATACGGCTGCCGTCGCCGCGGTGTGCGCGTCCCGCCTCCCGGGCGGCGACGAAGAGGCAGGGCCGGCAGGGACGGGCTGATCCGCGCTGCGGCCCCGGCGCGGCCGCCCAGTTGCCGCCCCACATGGCAGACCAGCAGCTCCGGGCCGGCGAGGTGTCGGGAAGGGGAAGCGTCCGCTTGCCCGCCTCCACCACGAGCACGATCCGCCCGTCGGCGGCGTGCGGCAGCCAACGGCAGGCCGAGGACCTGCGCCGCCCCTGGGGCAGCCCTATGAAAGCCGGACGCACGGCCGCCCCGGCCCGCCCCGGCCGGCGATGATTTGTCCGTCGGGGATCTGTCCGGCGAGGAGCCCGCAGCCCCGCCGGAAGACGGCCCGGCCGGCCGCCGCACCGCAACAACTGGGCACGCCCGGCCCCGGGCGGCCGCCCGGCAGCCTGGACCAGCACGAGGCCCCGCTTCCAGGATGCCGGCAGAACCTTGAAACGGCTTCGGCGACCAAGGAACGCGAGCAGCAGCCGGGCTGAACGCCGAGCTAGGCCGAAGTGGACTGACCGGACAGCGCGTCCGACGTCACGGCGTCCGCCGCGACGCCCGCCCGCGCGGCAGACACGACGGGCACCGCGTCAGCCGACGGGGCGTCGACTGACGGGGCGTCGGCTGCCGGGTGGGCGCCTGCCGCAGACACGTCGGCGTGAGGCTGGAAGGTGGCTTCGACCTCATGCCGCTCATGCCACAGGTGCCACACCGCGATACCGAAGATGACCGACCCCACGACGTTGGCGATGAAGTGCCACCAGATCCGGTACGTCCACAGCCCCTGCCCCGGCTCCAGCAACCCGAACCAGGTGGACAGACCGATGGCCTGTTTGGCGCCCAAGGCGACCGACAGGGTGAGGGCCAGGTGTTCCAGGCCGTGTATCCCCTGCATCCACATGCCCATCTTGCCCCACTTGCGGGCCTTGGTACGCATGGCCCGCCGGGTGATGACCACGACCCCGGCCAGGCCGGCCAGGAAGATGAAGTTGCCCGTCAGGTGAAGGATCTCCATGCCGAGCGAGGGCTTGGAGGTGTCCACCTGATCCATGCCGCGTGCCAGGCCGTCACCCCACGGCGTCATCCAGGGCGGTGACTGCGAGTTGGCGACCCAGTACCCGGCCTGGGCGAAATGTTCCTGTATATGCCCGATCTGCCCGACGATACCCAGGCCGATCACGCCCGCGGAGGACCGGTAGAGCCAGGGACGCACCGACCTACGGCTGGCGAAGGCCAACACCGCGACGGCGACCCACATGGCCACGGCCCAGAGGATCAGCACCACAGCTCCCGCTGTGTCCCAGAACGATGCAGGACCTCCCATAGTCCGCTCTCCTTTGCATCCGACGACGTGACGGAATGTGCGCCGGTAGCCAGAAGGGAGAGCCTTCTGGAGGATCCCCCCGGGCAGCGGCCTCCCACTACTTGAGCCGACAAAGCCGGGTGCGCGCGTCTTCCAGATTGCCGTCTCGCTCGGGGACGCCCGCGAAGGGAACACCACGGCAGCCACGGACCAGCCGCCCATCAAGACCACGGCCCCCAACCGGCCGCCAGGGCTTGGTCCTGCCCGGCGCTGCTCCGTCGCTCTCACGATCGGCCCAACAGAGCAGGTACGGGCCTGGCACCACAACCCGGATGCCGTGAAGCCTCTTCCATCTTCACTCTGCGCTGGCCACATGCAGGGTGAGCACGGCCTGAACAGGGCTCGTGATCCAGGTGGTCGAGCGCCGGGGATCGAATCGCCCTCGCGTCAGCATCGCCCCCTTGCGGGACTGCCGCAGCGGCCGTCCACGCTGGCCGGTCCGCAGCACCGGCGCAGGAAGCGTCACCCGTTCGTCTCCACGCCACCGGCCACCACAACATCGCCCCCACC